>CAKZYZ010000001.1 GCA_937885075.1 uncultured bacterium
CCACTTATAAACGGTTCAAAAAAATGGTCAACAGATGGATTGAGCTTGCCATCCTGCACTCCAAGCTTACAATGGACATTGCTAAGAAGAAGGGGCAGAAGTAGACGAGAACTCATCACTCTCAAGTCATAAGATACTCTAATTTAATTACAGATAATAGTATTGAACAATATATTTAAATTCTAATTCGTGAAGTTTCAGTAAACCCCGTCGCCCCGTGCTCGTAGAGGCGACCTTCAGGTCGCCATCGTGTGGCAGCCTAAAGGCAGCCGCTACGAGAGGACGGGGTTTACTGAAACCTTACTCTAATTCATCTAAAATCTCCGTTTGATGCTTGCATGATTTTATTTTTTCAAGGAAAAAATAAAAGGAGAAAAACATATGACAGAAACTATCAGCCCCGGTCCGAAAAAAACTCCAGCCCAGAACTTCAGCCGATTCTTTCTAAACCTTTTCTCCCGTTTCCATATATCCCCGGTCCAGATAACCTTCGCCTTCTCCATCATTATCGGTATCGTCGCGGCTCTGGGGGCTTATGTCTTCAGCTATCTTATCCATCTGGTGGAAACTCTCTGCCAGGTGGAAAATGTCTCCGAATCGTTCTCGATCGGCCCCTGGCTTATTATTCTCCCCGCGCTGGGCGGTATTCTGGCCGGACCGTTAATCTACCTATTCGCCCGGGAAGCCAAGGGGCATGGAGTCCCGGAGGTGATGGCGGCCGTAATCAAGAACGGCGGACGGATCCGTCCGGTAGTGGCAGTGGTAAAGAGTATCGCTTCGGCACTAACCATCGGGACGGGAGGCTCGGCCGGAAGTGAAGGGCCGATTGTTCAGATCGGGGCCGGATTCGGTTCCACTCTGGGGCAGATATTCCGGATGCCTCCTCGCCGGATCAATACATTTGTCGCCTGCGGAGCGGCGGGCGGGATTGCCGCCATATTCAACGCTCCCTTCGGAGGGATCATGTTCTCCCTGGAAGTTATCCTGGGAGAGTTCCGGGGATTATCTTTCATCTACGTGGCTATTGCCTCCGTGGTTTCCGCCCTGGTAAGCCGGGCATTAACCGGGGACCATACCATCTTCGCCATCGAGAAGATGCGCTCTATTCTCTCCATGTCTTCTTCCTGGGAGATTATCGCGTTTCTGGGACTGGGAGCATTTATCGCGTTCGTCTCCAAGGGCTTCAATTTCACCCTGGAGCTATTTGAAGATTTATACGATAAGATAAAATTCCCGGAATACCTGAAACCCGCCACCGGAGGACTGGCGGTAGGATTAATGGCTTACTACGCTACCCGGATTATACCGGCCCAGGGACTTAATAACCCCCTCTCCGTTTTGGGTGTCGGATATCACACTATCCGGCAGGTATTAAATCCCGATAATTATATCAACTGGACCAACGCAAACGGCATCGCCATGCTGGTTATTGCTCTGGCCATGCTGGCGGTTTATAAAATTATCGCTACCAGTTTTACTCTTGGTTCCGGCGGTTCGGGCGGTATCTTCGCTCCGACTCTCTTTACCGGCGCCATGGCCGGAGGATTATACGGAATTGTCCTGCAGAATATCTTCCCCGGACATACCGCCCACCCGGCGGTCTATGCCCTGGTAGGGATGGGGGCCTGCTTCGCCGGGGCGGCCCACGCTCCCATCACCGCGATCTTCATCTTATTTGAGATGAGTGACAGTTACGAGATCATTCTTCCCATCATGGCCGCCGTGGTGGTGAGTACTCTGGTTGCTCACTGGATCAATCCGGAAAGCGTCTATACGGCTAAACTGCTTCAGAAAGGTATCGAGATCACCAAGAAAGACAAGAGCAATATCCTCCAGTCAATGGTGATCAAAGATGTTATGATCCGTGAGGTCCAGACCATACCGGAAACTATGACCATGGAGGAACTGAGAAAGAGAGTCGGGACCACACTCCATACCAGTCTACCGGTAGTAAACCAGAACAATGATCTGGTTGGAATTGTCACTTATAAGGAGATCCACCTGGGTATCGAAGACCCGACTCCAGACAATGAACTACTGGCCCGGGATTTCATGCTCGCCGATCCGGTAACCGCCTACCCCGATGAACCGGTTGATCAGGTTTTTAAACGGATGAAGAGCGGCGCTATCGGTATCGCGCCGATTATTAAATCCGAAAAAGTCCGAAAAGTTGTGGGGATCGTTACTTACAGCAATATCTTCGAAGCCTACGAGAAAGCCCTGCTGAACTAAACTATTATTTTTACTTTGTAAAAATAATATTGGGCAAGCCTGAAATCGATATTATGGGAAAATTATAGAGTAAGTTTGTGTTTCAAAACTAACCCATTCCGTTTTCAATCATTTTGTGTGGGTTAGACCCCTTTCTTGATACTCCCCCCTTTTTTGAATGTCCAACAGCCAACCAACCTCCGCCAAGGCTACGGCGGGCATGCAAGGAATATCCAATATCCAAGTGCTTGCATCCCGAACTTGTTTCGGGGTTGGCAGTCACTATCGCTCCTTATGCCACGTCCTGATTTAAAGTTGTCACTTTCTACTTGTTAAAACTTCTTCTTCCCCCTACCTCTCCCCCTTTTATGGCAGGACCATTGCAGACATGACTATTAGCCTCGCCTTGGCCTTTATTTCTTTTTGCTTTTTAATCGTCCTGTCTGCAATCGTCCTGCTAAATTTCTTTTTGCTTTTTAATGGTCCTGTTCATTGGATATTCCTTGCATGCCCGCCGTAGCCTTGGCGGAGGTTGGTTGAATATTGGATATTCAGTTCCCATTTTCTGGTTTCATTCTTTCATATAAATTTTGACAGTACCCTATCAGCCATTCGCCCCACTCACCTACCCCCTCACCGGTTCGGCAGGAGAGTTCTATTACGGGAATAGTCGGATTGATTACTCTTAATCCTTGATAGAATGCCTCCCGGCTGAAATCTGTATAAGGGATCAGGTCGATCTTGTTGAGGATTACTACCGCGGCTTCCCGGAATAGGAGCGGATATTTGGTCGGTTTGTCATCTCCTTCCGCGACACTGACCAGTCCGATCTTTGCCTCCTCTCCCAGGTGAAAACTTACCGGACAGACCAGGTTCCCCACATTCTCAATAATCAGGATATCGATGAGATCGAGCGGTATATCGGATAGCGCCTCTTCCACCATCCCCGGACTGAGATGACATCCGCGCCCGGTATTGATCTGGAGCGCCTCCAATCCCAGTTTCTTCAGCCGGACGGTATCTTTGTCCGAAGCCAGGTCTCCTTCGATGACCCCTATCTTCGCCTTTCCAAGCAGCTGACGATATGCCGCTTCGATCAAAGAGGTCTTTCCCGCCCCCGGCGAACCGATCAGGTTAAATGCCGTCACCCCGTGCTTATGGAGAACTTCCCTATTCCGCGCGCCGATCCGGTCTTCCTCCTTTAAAATATCTTCTTTAATAGCAACCTTCACATCTCCCTCCCTCGGCCAATTTAATAAACTACGAATTACGCTAATTACAGGAATTCTATTACTTTATCCCCCCGCCTCGGCCCCAAAAGATAGTAAGCGGTAAACCGGTTAGCAGTAAGCGGTAAAAGGAACGCATGAGAGCCGGTTACCGCCCACTGCTTACCGCTCACTGCTTACCGCTCACTGCCTACCGCTTACCGCTCACTGCTTACCGCTCACTTGTCTTCCTTTCTCCCCTTCAATATAATCAATAAACAGTTCCTTCCCCGAGAGAATATCGAGATCGAAGCCGCCGCAGGCGGGACAGATGAAGATAAACTCCCCCTCTCTAATCTCCGCCCCACAGTCCCGGCAGCGCGCCTTCAATGGAACTACCTCGATCTCCAGACCGGCCCCGGCAATTGCTGTCTCTCCCGCCAGAAAGGAGAAGGCCATCTCAAGAGATTCCGGGATCACCTGCCGGAGAACCCCCACCTGAATCACCACCCGGGAGACCGAGGCTAACCCCTCTCTCTCGACAGCTTTCACCACCAACTTAACCAGATTGTCAGCTATTGACCACTCGTGCATAAGAGAAGTGCCTAAAGTTTGAAGTGCCTAAAGTGCCTAAAGTTGTTCGCTTTCACCTGGTCTTTCCGGAAGAGAGGCAAGCCAGGCAAGGCGACAACTTTAGGCACTTCAAACTTTAGGCACTTTCAACTTCCTTTAACCCTACCTCGTAAACATCCAAATCCCGGGCTATTCTGGTCCGGGGGAATACCTCTCGGGCCTGGCGGAGCATATCCTTGATTGAGAGATACCGGGGGCTGATATGAACCAGGACCAGCCGGTCCACTCCCGCTTCTTTCGCTACCATCGCCGCCTGCCGGGTGGTGGAGTGTCCCCTCTTCTTGCTCTCATCGGTCATCTCATCATCAAACATCCCGTCATGAATCAGAAGATCGGCTCCCCGGGCAAACTCAATCGCCTCCGGAAATGGACTGGTATCAATCATATATACTACTTTCCGGCCCGGTCGGGCCTCCCCCAGAATCTCATCCGACCGAATAATACGACCGTCATCAAGAGTGATCTCCTCTCCGGACTGAAGACGCTTATAGAGCGGGCCGGGGGGGATATTTAATTCTTGAGCCCTGGCCAGATCAAAACGGCCCGGTCTCGGTTTCTCTACCAATCTATAAGCCAATGTGAAGACCCGATGCTTGACCGGCATCGCTTCAATTAGATACTCATCCTCATCAATCAGAACGCCTCCTTCTGTCTCCACGATTTCCAGCGGATAAGCCACTCCGAATCTAAGCGCTCTCCGGTTCAGATTAACATAATCCGCGATCCCGGGAGGTCCGTATATCTTGAGCGGGCGCTCCCGGGACCCCATGCTCATGGTCATCAACAAGCCGGCCAGACCGATTACATGGTCACCATGAAGATGGGAGATAAAGATCGCCCGCAGCCGGGCCCAACCCAGACGGGATCTGGTCAACTGGAGCTGGGTCCCCTCGCCGCAGTCGAAGATAAACATCTCCCCCTCCCTCAATAGAACTGTGGAGGGAAGCATCCGGTGAAGAGTTGGAACCGCTCCGCCTGAACCTAATATTACTGCTTTCATAAAAGAAGTTATAAGTGCCTAAAGTTTGAAGTGCCTAAAGTTATTCGCTTTCACCTGGATTACCCGGCCCTGGAATCCCTCTAAAGTCGGAACTCCGGCAACCATTCGGTACAAATATTTTTTTTGATCTATGGTTAATCACAATCCTCTGACTTTACAGATGCAGGGGTTCCGTAAATCCCATTCTCTCGTAGCGGCTGCCTTTAGGCTGCCGCACGATGGCCCCTCCGTCGGCGGGGCCGCTGCGAGCACGAAGCAACGAGGGTTCACTGAAAGCTTACTTGCAAACATAATCGTATTGATTGTCAACTTATTGTCAACTAAGAATTAAATTTATTGTCAACCATGGAGAAATTTTTGCTATTGCTTCAATCGATTCATGGTGGTATTTTTTCAAAATATATGATCAATTAAAGAGAACTAAGTTCCTGTATCGGATTTTCAATAAGTTCGTAGTGCAGGACTTCAGTCCTGCCCAACGAAGGCAGGACTGAAGTCCTGCACTACGAGTTTGCGCCGAAGGCGCTAAGTTCCTGCTTCGGAATTTCAATAACCTCTAAGGAATGCAGGAAGGCAGGAGGGTGAGTGTTTGAATTCTCCTGATTTCCTGCTTTCCTTAGAGGAAAAGTTGCCCGAGCGAGGCGAGGCCTAAGTTCTATATAATATGAAAAATTTATCGAATAATTATTCGGAGGAACTTAACTCTCCCGAAATACTTCGGGATCCCGAGTTGTTTAATATTAAGTCTCGGGACGGAAACCATACCCCAACACCAACCGACTTCATTCGGAGTATTATCGCGGAGGATCTCGCGGCGAACAAACACGGGGGGAAAGTTATTACCCGGTTTCCTCCGGAACCGAACGGCTATCTTCATATCGGTCATGCCAAGTCGATCTGCCTCAACTTCGGGATCGCCGGGGAGAATCAAGGCGGGATCTGTCATCTCCGGTTCGACGATACCAACCCGGCTAAGGAAGAGGACGAGTATGTCCGCTCCATCAAAGAAGATGTAAAATGGCTTGGTTTTGACTGGGGAGATAATCTCTACTATACTTCCGATTACTTTGAACGACTCTATGGCTATGCCGTCCAGTTAATCAGAGACAAGAAGGCCTATATCTGCGAATTAAGCCGGGAAGAAGCGAGAAAATACCGCGGGACCCTGACCGAACCGGGTCGGGAGAGCCCTTATCGCGACCGATCGATCGAAGAGAATATCGATCTCTTTCAGAAGATGAAGGACGGTGAGTTCGAAGATGGAGCTCTTGTCCTCCGGGCAAAGATCGATATGGCCTCTCCGAATCTGAACATGCGGGATCCAACCATCTACCGGATCCGGCGCCAGACTCACCATAGGACCGGGGATAACTGGTGTATCTATCCTATGTACGACTTCGCTCACTGCCTCTCCGACTCCATTGAAGGAATCACATACTCTCTCTGCACCCTGGAGTTTGAGAATAACCGGCCCCTCTATGATTGGTTCCTGGAGCAGTTGACCCCATCCCCCCGCCCCCGGCAGATCGAGTTTGCCCGGCTTAATTTAAATTATACGGTACTGAGCAAACGCAAACTCCTCCAGTTGGTGAAAGAAGGCCATGTAGCCGGTTGGGATGACCCCCGGATGCCCACCCTGGCCGGTCTCCGACGGCGGGGTTATACCCCGGAGGCGATCCGCGTATTCTGCCAGACAATCGGTCTCGCCAAGAGGGACAGTCTGGTTGATCTGGCACTTCTCGAACACTGCCTCAGGACCGATCTAAACAAGAGAGCGGACCGGGTGATGGCGGTACTCCATCCCCTCAAGGTAGTGATCGAGAATTATCCGGAGGGCACGACGGAGGAACTGGACGCTATCAATAACCCCGAGGATTCCGATAGAGGTTCGAGAAAGATCCCCTTCTCCCGGGAGATCTATATCGAGCGGAAAGACTTTTTAGAGGATCCCCCGAAAAAGTTCTTCCGGCTCGCCCCGGGACGAGAGGTCCGCCTCAAACACGCCTACTTCATAAAATGCGAAGAGGTAATCAAAGATGACGCGACCGGAGAGATTATTGAACTGAGGTGTACTTATGACCCCGCGACCAAGAGCGGAACTTCCGGGGACGGTCGGAAGGTCAAGGGAACTCTCCACTGGGTCTCCGCCTCCCATGCCTTAAGAGCGGAAGTCCGACTCTATAATACCCTCTTTCTGGACCCGGAACCGGGGAGTGATGGAACCGGCATTACTTCCAGCCTCAATCCGGACTCGCTTGAGATCCTGACCGACTGCATGATAGAACCGGGGTTGGCCGACGCCAGACCCGGATCATTCTACCAGTTCCTGAGAATGGGCTACTTCTCGGTCGATCCCGATTCAACCGAAGATAAACTGATCTTCAACCGCACCGTACCGCTCAGGGATAGTTGGGCAAGGCTGGAGAAGCAAAGGTTGAAGGGAAGTTAAAAGTGCCTAAAGTGCGCTAAAGTGCCTAAAGTTGTTCGCCTTCACCTGGCTTTTTCGGTGCCGGAAGTGAAGCTCAGTATTTATCCGTGTCACTCACCATTCTTTGTTTGCCGGTTACCTGTTGCCTATTGTGTCGTTGAACGTTGAAAGTTGGACGTTGAGCGTTGGATGTTCAGTCTTTAGTCTTTGTCCTTAGTTCCCTCCCCTACCTCGGCCCCTTTTATGACAGGACGATTGCAGTCAGGACGATTATCCCCCTACCTCACCCCCTTTTTTTTCTTTTAATCGTCCTGTCTGCAATCGTCCTGTCTAATGTCTTTTTTGCTTTTAATCGTCCTGTCTGCAATTGTCCTGTCTAAATTTCTTTTTGCTTTTAATCGTCCTGCCTGCAATCGTCCTGTCTAAATTTTTTTGTTTTTTGTCGTTGAAAGTTGGGCAGCCTGCGCGCCGAAGCCTTGGCGAAGGAGGGTTGAGCGTTCAGTCTTTCTACGTGCCCTCTGTTCTTCCTGGCTGCCATTAGCCGGTTTGCCAAGGCGACGTTCGACGTTCAGTTTTTAGTCTTTATCTTTAGTTCCTTCCCCAACACCCAATTCCGGATCCAAGGCAGATTTAGAAAAAACAATCTTACCCAACCCCGGATCATAATCCGCTTCTATCTTGTCCCCCTCAGTAAACTCTCCCTCCAGAATCTTGAGCGCCAGGGTATTCTCTATCTCCCTCTGGATCAGCCTCTTCAGTGGGCGGGCGCCGTAGGCCGGGTCATACCCGATCCGGGCGAGGTATTCCTTGGCCCGATCGGTCAGGCTGATACTCATCTTCCGGGTGGCCAGCCTCTTCTCCAGATGGGCAATCTGTAGTTCAACTATATGCTTGATCTCCTCCTGGTTCAGACTCTCAAAGACAATAATCTCGTCCACCCGGTTGAGAAACTCGGGACGAAAACGCTGCCGCAGTGCCTCCATCACCCCTTCCTTCATCTTCTCCGGATCCTTCCCCGCGAACTCCTGGATAATCGGAGAGCCGATATTGGAGGTCATAATCACCACGGTATTCTTGAAATTTATCTCCCTCCCCTGTCCATCGGTCAGCCTTCCGTCATCCAGAATCTGGAGGAGGGTATTAAAAACATCCGGATGAGCCTTCTCGATCTCATCGAAGAGCACCACCGAGTAGGGACGGCGGCGGACCGCCTCGGTCAGCTGCCCCCCTTCATCATAGCCCACATAGCCGGGAGGAGCGCCGATCATCCGGGAGACAGTATGCTTCTCCTGGTACTCGGACATATCGAGCCGGACCATCGATTTCTCGTCGTCAAATAGATACTCGGCCAGCGCCTTGGCCAATTCGGTCTTCCCCACCCCGGTCGGTCCCATAAAGATAAATGATCCGAGCGGCCGATCTGGATCCGACATCCCGACCCGGCCCCTCCGGATCGCGTTGGCGACCGCCGTAATAGCTTCTTCCTGTCCGATTACCCGTTCATGCAGCCGCTCTTCCACCGCGATCAGCTTCTCCATCTCTCCTTCCAGAAGCCGGCTGACCGGGATCCCGGTCCAGCTGCCAACCACCCCGGCAATATCATCCTCTCCCACCTCCTCTTTCAGCATCATCTTATCTTTCTGGATCTCATTGAGCTGCTGGTTGGCCTCTTCCAATTTCTTCTCGACCTCAACCTTTTCCCCATACCTCAGCTGGGCGGCCCGCTCCAGGTTCCCTTCCCGTTCAGCGGCCATTTCTTCCATCTTAATGGCATCCAGCCGTTCCAGAATCGCGCGGATCCCGGCAATGGCTTTCTTCTCGTTCTGCCAGTGAGCCTTGAGCCCTTTGCTTTCTTCCTTCAGATCTTCCAGGGTCCGGCTCAGTTTCTCCAGCCGTTCCTTACTGGCCTTATCCTTCTCTTTCGTTAAAGCCCGCTTCTCAATCTCCAGCTGCATGATCTTCCGCTCCACCTCATCAACTTCGATCGGCATACTGTCGATCTCGATCTTGAGACGGGAGGCGGCCTCATCTATAAGATCGATCGCCTTATCGGGGAGGAACCGGTCGCTGATATAGCGATCCGATAAGATGGCGGCGGCAATCAGGGCCGGATCGGTAATCCGGACACCATGATGAGATTCATAACGCTCCTTCAGCCCCCGGAGAATAGCAATCGTCGCCTCGACCGACGGCTCCCCCACAAAGACCGGCTGAAAGCGCCGTTCCAGAGCGGCATCCTTCTCGATATGCTTGCGGTACTCATCAAGCGTGGTGGATCCGATACAGCGGAGTTCACCCCGGGCCAGGGCCGGCTTGAGCATATTAGAAGCATCCATCGCTCCCTCGGCGGCGCCGGCGCCAACAATCGTATGGAGTTCATCGATAAAGAGAATTATCTCCCCTGCCGCCTTCTCCACCTCCGCCAGTACCGCCTTGAGCCGATCCTCAAACTCGCCTCGATACTTGGCCCCGGCGACCAGCGCCCCGATATCAAGGGAGAGGAGCCGTTTGTTTTTTAGCCCCTCCGGGACATCCCCGGTCATGATCCGGGTAGCCAACCCCTCAGCGATCGCGGTCTTCCCCACACCCGGTTCTCCGATCAGGACCGGATTATTCTTGGTCCGACGGGAGAGCACCTGGATTACGCGACGGATCTCGTTATCCCTCCCGATCACCGGGTCGAGTTTCCCCTTCCGGGCCAGTTCGGTCAGGTCACGGGCAAACCGGGTTAGAGCTTCATACTTCTCTTCCGGGTTCTGATCCACCACCCTCTGACTCCCCCGGATATCTACCAGAACCTGGAGAATGCTATCCCGGGTAACTCCCAGATCATTGAGAATCTTCCCGGAGGGAGAGTCCGACTCGGCCATGGACAGGAGGAGGTGCTCCACGCTCAAATACTCATCCTTGAGCTTTTTAGCCTCATCCCAGGCGGTATTGAGAATTTTATTCAAGAGAGGAGAGAGATAGGCCGACTGGGGTCCGGCGCCATATACTTTCGGAATCTTTGATACAACCTCCAGCGCCCGGGACTTCACTTCCCCGGGGTCAACCGATAGTTTCTGCAGAATAGGACGGGTAAGCCCCTCCTCCTGATCGAGAAGCGCGAGGAGAAGATGCGCCGGAGCGATCTCCTGCTGATTATGTTCCGAGGCCAGATCCTGAGCGGCCTTCAACGCCTGCTGAGCCTTTAAGGTAAATTTACTAAAATCCATTTGTTGCCTCCTGAAATTATATTTTTAATAAGCAGAATTATTATCCCCCTACCTCGGCCCCTTTGCAGTCCACTAATTACACTAATTTCACTAATTGATACCTCACCTCGCCCCCATTTGAGAACTACTATGTCGTTGAACGTTGAAAGTTGAGCGTTGAACGTTGGATGTTCAGTCTTTTCTTTATATTTCTATGTGTGGTTTTTCTTATTCCCTCAAATATTCTGCCTTTAATAGTCTTGTCAAAAATAGTCCTGTAAAAATTATCAATTTTTCGCCTCAGATTTCAACGCCTGAATTTCGCGGGAAGTAAGCTTCCTCCACTTTCCCCGGGGGAGATCGCCCAGCCGCAGCGGGCCAACAGCGACCCGTCGCAAAGAAGTTACTCGGTTTCCCACCGCCCGGAGCATCCGCTTTACCTGGCGCTTCTTCCCCTCCCGGATAATGATCTCAACCCGGCGGCGATCCCGAGATAAAATCCTGATCCGGGCCGGTGATGTGACAAAGCCATCGTCCAGTTCCACCCCTCGGCTCAGTTCCTTCAATCTCTCATCATCCAGAGGAG
>CAKZYZ010000002.1 GCA_937885075.1 uncultured bacterium
TACTCTTTTATTGCGTTGTCTTGTGTTTTTGTTTTCTACTTCTTACATTTTTTTTTTTTTTTATTTATTTTTTTGTTATTTTTTTTTTTTTTTTCTGTTTTTTATTTTGTTTCTTTTTTTTTTTTTTTTTTTTTCAAGCAGAAGACGGCATACGAGATATATCAGTGTGACTGGAGTTCAGACGTGTGCTCTTCCGATCTTGAACTGCGGAATGTAAGCTCTAAGCTCTGTGGGAGGCCATAAATATACGTTAACGGTTTATTTCCATAGTGTTACGTAGGTCCGACCCCAAGTCGATTTCCCAAGTCGATTTCGTGTCGGCCTTAACTTCCCTATTCTGAATTCCGCATTGTATTTTATTCTGGCCGCACGACCACCCGGAATGACATGTTGGAGGCCGCGAGGTACGTTTCGACGTAGCTCTGACGGGTGCACAAAGTGTAACCCATTAGCCGCGCGTACGTGGACCAGTTACCGCCGCTGGCATCGCCGCAAGCGGCACCCCAACTCCAATTTGAATCCGGCGATAATGGAGAAGACTGATTCAGATAAAAATCTCCCGAACAGGCTGCCTCATATTGATTGTTCCCACCATTATAGTCGGCAACCGGCAACGCCGACTTCCCGAGTGTCTTCGCCCAGACATTAAGAACAGCTGAACGGCCCGCCCAATCATCGGGTACTCCCGTAATCGTAGGCCCGATATCCCTCGCCCCATCCACGCAATCCGCGATCGCCATCGCCGAGATATTCAGCTTGCCGGTCGCTCCGTCCATTCCCGTTGTAATGGTAACTCCATTGATACTGGTGCAGATCTCGGACCATCTCCCGGCCACCACCGCTTCCATCCGGCTCTGCAATGTTCCTGATGTATTGGGTTCATAGCTTCCGGTGGTCGATGTATCAGCTCCTACCCCTTTGTTCCAGGAGACTGAATCGGCAATAGCCTGCGACCAGCAGGCGCCATTCAGCCAGCTCCAGCCAGAAAGAGCATTACATGTTGTTGCGTTTAATTCCCAGGAAACATACTCACTATTATCCCGCACACCCCAATAATTGGTGTCGGTGCAGAAAAAATAATATCCGTCTTCCAAATCCGCGGCTATCATCTGATATGTCGCCATACTCTGGTGACTGAAAGATTCGGACATATAGTAATAAATATCCTCCAGGCTCTTGGTGAATCCCTCAATGTCTTCGCCCGGGACACCCGATTGGGGCTCCAGGCTATGAGCGCCCCACGTGGCCTCGGTGCCTTCGGTCAGATAATAGTAGATATTATCCAGCGTGTACATACTGGGCTCGGGCTGAGCGTTTACCGAGCTGGTTAAGATAGCCAAAAACACGATTGCCGCTGATACAACAAATAACTTTCTCATCTTTCTTTCCTCCTTATTTTTTGCTTCCCCAATTAAGACTTCGGGGCGGGGCGCAAAAAATAGTTAAATTTTTGTTCGATATTTTCTGTAGAAGCACTTGATTGTAGGGAATGCGGAATTCAGAATTTCCCCGCCTCGGACCCAATTAAAAGCGAATATCGAACCGCAGAACACCGAATTTCGACCCGAAAAATGATCAGAGATCATCTCGAGTTAAAAATGTCGAAGTTCCCTCGCCTCGGACCAAATAAAAGCGAATATCGAACCGCAGAACACCGAATTTCGAATGTCGAAGTTACCTATCCCTCGCTCTTTTTACTTCGACATTCGATACTCGACATTTTTAACCCGAGATGGCGAAGCCATTTTTCGTGTCGACATTCTGCGGTTTTCTTTTAAACTTTTTCCCTTTGCCTTTTTACTTTGCTTTTATCCTGATTACGTGTTAGGTTTGTTAAGTAAGTTTTTATGAAATGTAAATGTTAGAGGTTATAAATATGAACATCAAGATTAGTATAGAAATTGATGAAGATGGGATCTTCGTAGCTACATGCCCCTCTCTTCCCGGATGCATTTCCCAGGGGGAAACAAGAAAAGAAGCTGTTTCCAATATCAGTGAGGCCATTAAGCTCCATTTGGATTCACTGGCCGAAGATGGGCTTCCACTCTTCAACACCATAGAACGAAAAGAATCCATTATCCAGGTTGCCGTATGACCAAGCTTCCTATTGTATCCGGTCGAGATACTATTAAAGCTCTGTCCAGAATCGGGTATTACATTAGATCGCAGAGAGGAAGTCATATTCATTTAAGGCACCCCTTCAAAATGGCATTGACTATTCCCAACCATAAGACCATGGCCAAAGGAACCTTACGAACTATACTTAAGACAGCCGAAATATCGGTACCCGAATTCATCAAGCTCCTTTAGAAGAAACAAATACGGCCATCTCACTCAGACTATTTAAAAACTGAATGTCAAATGGCCAACTTCCAAGTGCCCCATACCTCGGCCCCAATTAAAAGCGAATATCGAACCGCAGAATATCGAACTCCGAATGTCGAAATAAAAAGAGCGAGGGATGGGCAACTTCGACATTCGATATTCGATATTCGACATTCTGCGGTTCGCTTTTATTCACTTCAACATTCGATATTTGACATTTTTAACCCGAGATGATCGAAGATCATTTTTCGGGTCGTCCTTTACTTCTCCTTTTACCTTTTTACTTGAGTTCAATATCTTCAACTATCTGCGGATCGGCGCTGTTCAATTCCTGCTTCAGGATAATTGTTTCGCCGCCGGATATGGCTGATATTTCTATCTTTAGTATTTCGCCTTCCGACCAACTGGTGGGAAAGTTGCCGATCCCGATCTGGAACCAGCCATACTGATAACCGCAACCCGGAGATTTTTCAGTCAGGACTTCGGCCGGACGGGCGGCGATATAGGCTTTGAAAGTTATGGCTCCATCGACAGGAATGGTCCCGTCGGGGTTAAATATCTTTCCGACGATGGTGTGAGGATTCCCGGCGGAAACTGAATTGACCATTATGAAAACTAAACCTACTAAGATGAGATAAACTAATTTTTTCATTTACTTGCTCCTTTTTTTTAAAAGCGAATATCGAACCGCAGAATATCGAACTCCGAATGTCGAAGTTTCGCTTAGCCCGGTCACTTCGTCATTCGATATTCTGCGGTTCACTTTTATTCACTTCAACATTCGATATTCGACATTTCCGGGTAGAGCCGGGAGTTACCCCCCGGCGCCCCCACAGAGCCGGACGAGCGGATTTCCCGCATCCGGTTCCTCGGTGCCATGGTTTCGCTGCGAATCAGGATTACTCCCTATCGCACCCTGAGCCAGTTAAGCTTCCTCAGATATGTCCGGGATGTCACTCCCCTCTGAGGTGACTGCTTCGCCAGCTTTGCTATCCGCTGTTGTTCCGTTAACAAGATCATCGGTTACAATGCACCACGCTTGTTTCCCAGCAACGGTTCCATAACCCGGTACCTCCCTTCCCTACTCATAGGCTTCTCCCGGGGAGAGTTTCCCTACTTTCAAACGGTACTATGAAGGTACTAAGACTTCCTATTTTCCTTCCCGCTTCACTTCGTTTCCTTCGCTCCACGGTACCACTCCGGCTTCTGATTATTCGCTCCCATGTCTCGCCAGAAACCACGAAACACAAGCCCGGGGCATTTATCAAGCGGCTCCCCTTATTCCACCGCCCTATTCTAATGGGTGGAGTCCATAGGATCTCCCAACTTCCTGAGGGACCCTTATCTATGCCTATGCCCTGCTCTTAGACCCCGGTCGGCCCAACCATAACTCGCCTCTTTCTCGCGCTATGATCGGCTCGGTCCCCGCTTATATCGAGTACGAGGACTCCAGACAAAATCCGCTATTTCGTGGCTCAATCACACGGCCTCAGCACTCGCTGTCTACGCTTCGTGCCGGCATTACTGACGACTACGCAAGACTCGCTTCCAACTGATGGCTAATCTCTATCGGGCACCTTAATGGTGCTGGGTCCCGATGAAAGGTTTCTACACTTATGGTATGTTTCCCCCTTTCTCAGGCAGAGTACCCCAATTATTTATTGTGTTCACCAACTGGGGCACTTGGTGCATCCCCACACAAGTCTTATGTGCTGGGGCACCTAGTTGGCGCCACGATATTCTGCGGTTCGCTTTTCCTTAAGGCCAGTAGCTCTCCGCATCAACCGAGATAAAATACGGCTCCCAGGCACGAATCTTGAAGTTGTTGATCGGCAGTCCTTTGACATGACCATCGTAGCACTGCTCGGCCGCGTTCCAGCGGTAGATTACCTTGCAGTTCGGGATATCCCGGGCCAACTCCTCGGCGTTTTTCAAGGTCAAAAGATCGGCCGGGAAGACGATGGCGTTCACATTGGTCTTGCCGCTGCTGGTGATCAGATGATAGTACGGCAGATCGGCGGCATCGCCGGTCTGGGTCCAGACGCCGGGATCACTGACCGAGACGAAGTACGGGTAATAAGGCTTAACCTCAAAGTTCCCGATCGGCAATCCTTTGACATGACCTTCATAGCACTGCTCTTCCGCATTCCAGCGATAGATAACCGTGCAGTTGGGGATCTTTTCCGCCAGATCTTCGGCGTTGTTTACCCCTTCTACATCGATCAGGGTGATCGCGTTGACATTGGTCCCGGAGGTCGTTCGCAGGGGAATACTCTCTTTCAGTCCGGAGCCGAGATAATAATCTTCCATCTCTTCCGGATCGTCACCGCTAAGAACGTATTCCCAGGATCCGCTCGCGCCGTTATAGGGGTTTAAGAAGTTGAGGTGGAGCTTCTCGCCGATCGACCAGCCGGCCTCGAAGTTGCCGACGTTGATCTGCCACCAGCCGTTGTTATAGCCGCTACCGGTTGATGCCTGGTTGAGAATATCTTCCGGTCGGTCCACGATATGGGCGGCGAAGTCCAGCCGGAGGGCGGCGGTTCCGTCACTCTTAAATATCCGTCCCATTACCGTATGCGGGATCTTATCCGGCGGCGCCGGGGTCATGGTGGGAGGCGGCTTCGGCGTGGGAGGCGGGGTCGGGCGATACGGGGTGGGCGTAAGTGTCGGAGTAACGGGGTGTCGGGGTGTCGGGGTGGCGGACGGTATCGGAGTAGAGGTGTTTCGGGGTGTCGGGGTGGGAGTGATCACCTCGCCTACCCGGAAGGGCCCATAAGACGCTTTATTGTTATTCTCATACTTCTCGCCGATCTGGTCGGTTCTATCGGCAAAGACATTGAGATACCGGGTTCCCCGGTCGGATTGGCTGAAAGTATACTTCTGGTGAGTGATGGAACTGCCGCCGGCCCCAAGCGAATTAATCTCGGCAGAGATAATCAGATTGGAGTAATCGGAGGAAGACGTTCCCAGGTAATAACCGAGCGAAGAGCTTCCCGCGTCTCCGTCACCGACGTTATAAACATTGACATACCAGTCGATCTCCCGACCGATATCAAAGGGCGGATCGGTGAAACCGTCATCGGGAGAAGGCGGATCGACAATCAGATCCGGTTCGCCCGCCGAGGTGATCTTCAGTGTCACATTTACCCCCCCGGGATAAGGGCTCTTGCCGGGATCGTTGGAGGTAATCAGAAGCCGGTCGGTATATGTCCCGGAATCCACTCCATCCCGGTCCACCCGGATGGTGACCAGCTTCGAATTTCCCGCCTCGATGGTGAGAGGAAGAAGATCGGAACCGGGGACTTTCAGCCAGGAACTTCCGTTCTGTTTCGTAATCCCGTTCACGGTAAGCGGCTGGCTTCCATCATTGTAAATGGTGATATTCTGCGCGCTGGCGAGAACGATACTGGGGTCGCCGTAAAGATTGAAGACCAGATGGTTCATCCAGTACTCGGCGCCGGAGGCCGATTCGTTTATCTTCATCTCGAAGAGGGCGTCTCCGGCGGACCGGCCCTCCAGCACTTTAGCCGAATATTTATAGGCCATATCGGAGTTGGAACCGTTCCGGTTCCAGGTGCCGGGATTATACCAGGAGACCCGGGAAGCGGAGATCGTTCCGATGGCGCCGTTTTTCAGGAGCGCATAGCCCAGATTATTGGTCGTCTCCGGGCGCCCGTTGAGGCAGGAGTTCTGGAAGACCAGAGCCGGTTTGCTATCGTCCAGATTCGAGCAGCGATAAGAGGAGAAGACATCCGCGGCCGAGGTGGGCGAACCGTGGGTCCACCAGGTGACCAGCCCGTAGCCGTTCTGCCACTCGTTCTGGACATTGGTCGGGTTACAGGGGGTCTTCTCCGGAACCGGATCAATACCATAGTCCTGCTCGTAGATCCGGAAAGAACCGAATCCCCGGGGGTTGGCGTAATTGTTCCTGATCCCTTCCCCCAGATGCCAGCCCGGGGTATTGCCATCGGACGGTTCCATGGGGAGCAATACCCGGTCGCGCCAGGAGAGATCTCCCGAGGCGGTCTCATAATCAATGGTCTTCTGGAGAATCTTGTCCAGAGTGCTGTAATCGGAGTTATAGACCGGGATCCTTCCCACGATCACTTCCGCCGCGCGGTCAACGCCGCCCGCCCCGGTATCGTCGCCTGATTCTCCGAAGCGACCGTCGCCGTCCTTATCCCAGTTGCCGGTGAGATCGGCATAATAATAATCGGTCGGTCCCTCTTTATAACCGGTCTCCCAGCTCTGATTGTTTCTCGGCCAGCACATCTTCATCGGAATATCGGAGGAATCGGGACTGGGGTCACCGATCAGCAGAAGATACTTTATTCCTATCGCGGCATAATTATTCTGGAGCCACTTCCGGATCTTCTCCGCCCGGCCATTGGGGGACTGGCCGGTGAGGGAGCCAAACTCATCTTCGGTCACCACCTTGACCGAGAAGCCCAGCTTCTCCTTATGGGCGACAAAGTCATCGAGTTTGGAGCTGTGGCTCTCGATCGCGTTGGATGTGATGATGACATAATCAAATTTATCTCCCGAGCTCGCGCCGCGGCGCGCTGCCGGGGCCTGATACCAGCCAGCCGCGGAGGAGAAGTTATCAAAGAGCCGGGCGGCTTCTTCATCCATGACGGTATCCCGTGTCAGATCGGTGCCCAAGGCGCCGCGTTTCACCGATTTCTCCCGGTACGTGATCGTAAGTTTAATGTTCCTGATATAGGCCAACTCTTTCCGAACCGGATTGTAGGCAAAGGGGCGGAAATCAATCTCCACGAACTTATATTTACGCAAACTTCCGGAAGAATTGATCTTTACGATCCGGGCCGGATAATCTTCGTCGGCCTGATATACGTTGAGGTTCCGGCCGTCCACGATCCGCTTGTCTTCACCCCAGACATAGACCACCTTGCTTCCATCCCAGGTGGCGAAAGGCGGCGCCGGTTCGATCTCATACTCCCCTTTCAGATCGAGTTTCTCCAGGTCGGTTATCTTGAGCTTGAGGGTGGATTCATCCGCCGCCGGGGGGATGAGGATCCGGTAGACCTTATGGGGCATGGCGGGGTCGCCGGGTGAAGTAGTCAGATCATAATTATCCATCTCAAATCCGGTGTATCCATCGGATTTGATTAAATTGTAGGGGGCGGTGGTGATGTCGAGCTCCAGTCCATCCCCGGCTGAGGGAGATTGCTTCGCTTTGCTCGCAATGACATCAGGGGAAGATTGCTTCGCTTCGCTCGCAATGACGGAAGAGAGAGAGCCCCGGAGAGGGGAGTTGCGGTTTACGCCGGGGAGTTCGGCGTAGTTGAAGGTTAGTGAGAGCGGGGCTACGCGGATGTCGGGATAGTCGCCCGGGGGCGGCGGGGTCGGGGTGGGCGGGCGGGGCGTGGGGGGAACCGTCGGGGGCGGGGTCGCGCCCTGAGTGATAGTGAAATACTCGCTTTTCGAGTCAAAACGATGCCACCAGGACCAGCCGGACTGACGCCCGCCGATATCATAGATCTGGGCGGTAACCTTATACTTGCCCGCCTGGTCAAAGGTATAATCACCCCACTTCAAGTCCTTAGTCTGGGAGGAGTTAAAACTCCAGTTATCGATATAACCATAGGTCGAGCTGCCGTCGGGCTTTCTTACCACGATCCGGGCGTCCAGGGTAGCGGCGCCGTCGTAAGGACCGTCTTCATCGGACGTATTCTTGAATTGCGCGTAAACGTCGGAACTCTCTCCCGACTTCAGACCATCTGGATCGAGCCATAGATCCAGAACATCCGCGTCATAATCAGAGAACCACTTCAGGAAAATATTAAAACTCTGCGTGGTTTTTCCGCCGTGACCGTCGGTCACCTTGATCTCCACCAGGTTTTCACCGGCGGAATTTTCCGAGGTCGGAGTCCATTGGATCAAACCGTTCTCATCGATCGCCATCCCTTCCGGACCATGGAGCAGCTCGCAGGAGAATTCATCTCCGTCAACGTCAAAGATATCCAGTTGATAGGCATAGGGCTGATCCAGTTCGGCCATCGAGGGCGGGCGAGAGATAATCTCGGGGGCGATATTCACCATATAATCGTTATAGACATCGAGATAATAGTCCTGGGTATCCTCATATCCCAAACTATCCTTGACCTTGATCTCCACCTTTACCTGGCCGACGTCGGTCACTCCCGGCATCCATTCGATCAGGCCGGTATCTTTGCCGATCGTCATCCCTTCCGGGTTTCCTTCCAGCAGGTAGATCAAGGTATCGTCATCATCAATATCACTGACCGACACCTGGTATTGATAAAGAACTCCCTGGCGGGCCATAGTCTTAGGTTTTGAGGTGATCTCCGGGGAGTGGTTATCTCCCGCTACATTGACCAGGACCAGGCGGACCTCGGAAGGAAGACTCTCATTGCCGGCGGTATCAACCGCCTTGACCGCGATCTTGTAGGTGCGGCCGTTATCGAGCTGATCGAGATTGCAACTGGTCAGGGTTCCCATCGCCCGGCGATGATTAAAATTAAGCGAGGTGACATCGTCGGTCCACTCGACCACATAGGCGAGGAGATCTTCTTCCTGGTTGGCGTCCCAGGTTATGGTTATCTCGCCTTCACCCGATTCCACCGCCACATTGCGGGGAGAATCGGGGGCGTTGCCGTTCTCAACCGTTACCAGACCGGGCATATAGGAGCCCCGGGGAAGGTTATCGCCATTATTGATGATGGCATAGACAAAGTATCTCCCCGAGGGGACATCGTCCCCGATCGCCCAGTCGTAATACCCCCGGGAGACCCAGTGACCCGAGGCGATCAGGGATCCGTCATAACCGCTGTCGTCGGTATCGTAATAGAGGCTGATGGTCTCATCGCCCTGGATATCGCCAAAAGACCAGGCCAGATGGATGGTATCGCCGTTGGTCTTGACCCCGGCCAGTACCTGTGGGCCGGGAGTGGACATCTCGACTTCGGGAGCATCTTCAATATTGAGCAATTGGACGGTCAAGTCCCCGATACTCCGATTGCTGAGCATAAAACGCCATTGCCCTTCCTCCGGATCCTTAACCACGTACCAGGCCTCCCCATTCTCCTGATCCAGGAGATAATTGGCATAGGAAGAATCCAGCGGGGCATCAGCCGGGGTAAACTCCTCTCCGGAGGGGGATATTATCCGCACCTCGGTCTCGGCCTGATCGGTCCAGGCGAAACGGAAGATCGCCCGCTTCAGACCACCGGGTACGTCGATCGCGGAAGAAGGAGAGACAGCGAACTCGGTGGAAGTCGCATATGACGTAAGAACCGAAGCCGGAATGTGGGTCACGCCGAGATTCTTGAGATTCCTTCCAAACTCGATCTCTCCGTCAAAGTTAAACTTGGCCGCCAGGGAGAGCAGGGCCGTTACCCAGCCTTCACCGGCCAGATAGTCGTTGGTAAGAACCGTCTCAAAGCCGCCCAGTTGATAGTCACCTATCACCGGGATATAGGAGGGCACTCCGATCGAGCCTCTCCCCCGGCCGCTCACATTCCAGCGAGGATCGATATTGAAGGTGGCGGACTCCTTCAATATATCGATGATATTAAGATAAGCTTCCGCGTAAAATCCCCGGGTCTTGCTCAAGCCGCATAAAGCTCTCAAAACATCGAAACCGGAGAAACTGTAATCCCAGTCCCACCAGAGGAAGGAGATCCGCGCGGTCATCGTCCCCGATGTCGGCTGGAAGAGCGTCAGCTCACCCGAAAGCTCGACGTAATCGCTGGTGTCGATGGTGAGGGCGATCGGATCGGCGGCCAGGAGAACCACCGAGCCACCCACGATCGGTACCGGCCAGGTGGGTCCGGCGGAGAGCCCGGCTTCACCAACTATAACCGGGGAGGGAGGCCCGGGGTCGAGATAGTTGATATCCAGACCCAACCTCTGCAGAAAGACCACCGAAAAGAGCGGGACATTCAATCCCTGCGCCTCGGCGTGGACCCAGTAAAGATGACCATCCCGGAAACCCGCGCCGATAGTAATGGCGGGAAAACCGGGGATCGAGATGGAGCCACTCCCCCGATACTCATTTTGGGCCGGTTCGTAATAGAGTTCGTTCAAACCGATTACCCACCCCGTACCCGGAATAGTAAAGGTCAGATCCTGAATCGGCGGCGGAGGGGTTGGTGCTGGAGGAGGTGTGGGACCGTAAGGAGTCGGCGTGGGAACCGGTGTCGAGGCCCCGACGGTAAAATATTCAATCCGGGAATCAAACTTTTTTGAAGAAGGCCAGTTCGACTCGCGCGCGCTGGCATCATATATCTCGGCGGTTACCTTGTATTGTCCGGAGGAGTCGAGACGATAGTTCGGGCGGTGGAGGTTTTTAGTCTGGTTCGCGTTGAACGACCAATTATTGATATAGCCGTAATCCGAACTACCGTCGGGTTTCCGGACTATGATCCGGGCATCGAAGGTGGCTTCACCCCCGTAGGGACCGTCGGTCCGGGAGAGGTTCTTATAGCGGGCGTAGATGCTCGCCATGGAGCCAAGGGCCGGATCGGAGGGAGAGATCCAGATATCCTGCGCCTCCGCGTTAAAGAGTTCTTCCGGGAGCTGAGCGACGGTGAAAGACTCCGTCCGGGAGTCGTAGCGGTGAGAAGACGACCAGCCGGACTGTCTCCCCTCACTATCATATATCTCGGCGGTGATCGTGTACTGCCCGCCTTTGGTGTAGTGGTAGTTCTCCCAGTAGAGATTCCTGAGCTGATTGGTGGAGAAATCCCAGTTGTCGATATAAGCGTAGGTCGAACTGCCGGATGGTTTGCGGACGATAATGCGGGCATCGAATGTGCCCGCCGTCGGGGAGAGGTTTTTATATTTCGCCCAGACCCGGCCATGATCCCCTTCCGTTAAAGAAGCCGGGTCGAGCCAGATATCCTGGGCTTCGGCGTCGTAGGCGGGAGCGTTAATCGTGAAATACTCTGTCCGGGAAGCGTAGCGGCGGGAAGAGGACCAGCCGGATTGTTTGCCTTGGCTGTCATAGATCTCGGCGGTGACCGTATACTGGCCGGCCTGGCTGTAATTATAACCCGGCCAATAGAGGTTCTTGACCTGATTATAGCTGAAACTCCAGTCGTCTATATAGGCGTACGTGCTGGAGCCATCGGGTTTTTTGACGATAATCCGGGCGTCGAGGGTAGTGGCGACATCGGAGGTATTTTTATACTGGGCATAGACCCTCCCCGAATCGCCGACTTCCAGCTCCGAGGCCGAGGGGTCGAGCCAGATATCCCGGACATCGGCGTCATACTGGGTGAGGACTTCTATATTAAAGGTGTCGGTGTACTGGTAGTCGCCGTCCACATAGGTCTTGACCTTCCAGTTACCCCCGTAATTCTCCGGGGAATGGCCGGCGATATACATCTTGCAGTAGGCGGTAGCCGAGGACTGATACCTTCCGGAAGGCGACGGCCAGCGGGCGGAGGCGGTGGTGTAGAGAGAACCGTTGGGGTAGTACCATTTCCACTCCACCGACGCTCCGAAAGTAAGATCATTTACCTTCAGCCAGTTGTAGGCGGCGTAATCGTCGCTGTCGAATTGGGTGGTCCGGCTGCTCCCATCCGAGGATTTGCAGATGGTGTGGTCGGCCAACTGGTACTTGATGGTGAAATACTTGGTGCAGCTCCCGCCGCCGCTGCAGTGAACCTTCCAGCGGCCGGCTTTATTGGCGCCGTTCAGCCAGCCAACCGCCCGATACCAAGACCAGTAATAGCCGGGGCCGTAAACATCGGAGGCCCGTTTGATATACATATCCCAATCAGCACAGAAACTGCCGTCCGGGTAGTACCAGCTCCAGGTGGTAGTGAAACCGCCATCAATATTGGTCCACTCCTGGCCGCAATAGGGCTTCTCTCCCGGACAGATGACATCGGTAACTCCCGTGATATACCAATTACTGTCGTACCCCGTTCCCAGTTTACAGTTATACCCCGAAGTACGGATATCCCCCGGGGCGCCGGCTCCGTTTTCACCTCCGCCAGCGCCTTGCGCGGCCACCATTTCAATCACTACCGTAGCGCTGATCCCCTCCTCTTCGTTAACCATCACCTCCTGCCGGATGAACCGGCGAATAAACTGCTCGCCGTTTATCTCAAAGACTTCCGGCTCTTCCGGAATGGAGTCTCCCATCTCTTCCGTCCATACGCCGGTATCCCCGGCAACCAGGCTCTCATTATTCGATAGTGCGAGAGCGCCTTCCGAGATCGCCGTCTCGGAGATATCCTGGGAGAAAGATAGGGGGGGAAGTTGGAGTAAGAAAAGTACGGCTAAGATAACGTACATAAAACCGGAGACTGCCTTTTTCATATGATGGCTCCTTTTGGCGAATATATCACCATGTTAATTATATAAAAAATCGCATTTATAATCAATTTAATCAAGTCTATTTTATTTTTCTTTTTCGTCTTTTAATATTGACACACGATCGGAAAGATTCTTTTCCCGCTTTTAATCAGCATATCCGTGTATCTGTTTATCTGCGTGTGGGTTAGAGCAATCACCTGCTCCAATAACCGGGTTAATCTTTCGGGTTTGTGTACAAAGATGTCGTCACTTTGTGGTGCAAATAAAAAGGAGAAACTGAATTTCCAATTTGCAACTGCAAATTTTCAAGTGGCCTTCGACATTTGGAAATTGGCAGTTGGAAATTGGTCATCAGCCTTCGCCAAGGCTACGGCGGACAGGTTGGATATTCGTTTTTCCTTTTTCCTTTTAACTTTATTTTTTATCTCCATTCTTCATCCTTCTCCATAGTAAGTGAGAATATATTGTTCAGGGGATCGACCACGCAGATACTCTGACCGCAGGCGGCGCAGATAAAATGCTGTATTTTTATTTTCTTATTTTTGTCTTTTATCTTCGCCAGGTGCTCCCGGAAATAATCGAGCGTAATTGTATAATAACCATTCTTATATATCTTCTCACAACCGCACTCCTCACATTTATCCGGCCGCGCTATATCTTTAATGTCTTTTACCATCGATTGGAGCCGACTGATCTCATTGATTTTATTGTCTAATTCCAATTCTAACTTGCCGATTAATCTATCTTTTTTCGCAATCCTCGCTTTTAATCCCCGGAGTAGATCTCTCTGCCGGGCTGGCCCGCCTTCAAAAGCTTCTTCTATCGCGGCGCCGGCAATCTCAACCCATCTATAAAGACAAGCCCGTCTCACCTGATATTGTTTTTATTCC
>CAKZYZ010000003.1 GCA_937885075.1 uncultured bacterium
AATCAGTGTGACTGGAGTTCAGACGTGTGCTCTTCCGATCTGAATGCCTGATTCATTTCCTGAATCGTCCTGAAATGGATCCAGAAAACCTGGAAGAATGGTGCTATGCCCGATTCGGAACCGGCATAGCTGAAAAATATCTCATCCCCTACAACCGGAAGATATGGAAGCGGAACCTGAAGGAGTTGTCACTTCTCTGGGTTGATCGGATCCCGGACCCTTCCCGGGAAGATATAGTGAAATCCGCGCTGGGGATTGAGACCGAGGGGTACACCCATCAGCTTAATTTTTTTTACCCTCGCTCCGGTGGAATCGAGTCTTTAGTTCATTCATTATTGGAGCGACTGCCAAAAGTTCAAACCGGGTTCCGGGTCCGAAAAATTTCTAAAAAATCTCATGGTTGGGAAATTTCTGATGGGAAGAGAGTCATAGAAGGAAAGAGGATTATCTCCACCATCCCCATCTTCGATCTGATTAATTCTCTGGATAATGTCCCGGACAGAGTCCGGAACGCTCTGGAGGGGTTACAATATAATTCCGTCATCGTGGTTATGATCGGGGTGAATCACGAAGGGTTGAAGGGAAGAACCGCGCTTTATATCCCCGATCCGGATATTCTGGCCCACCGGGTCTGTTATCTAAAAGAATTCTCGTCCGGAAATGCTCCGATCGGAAAATCTCATCTGATTGCTGAGATCACCGTCCCCCCCGGTGATCCACTGCTTAGTCTAGATGACGATAAATTGGTCGAGCGGGTGGCCTCAGATCTGAAAGATATCTGTGGATTCAGTGAAGATGATATTGTCGCTTCCGATGTGAAGAGGCTGGAGTATGCCTATGTCGTCTATGACCTGGAGTATGAAAAGAATACAGGGATTATTTACGACTATCTGGATTCCCTGGGGATATACTACGCAGGAAGATTTGGCAGTTTTAAATATATCAATATGGATGCCTGTGTAGATATGTCCAGAAAACTGGTGAATTCCCTTTACTGATAGATGAAGTTCAACCGCCGCGACATAATTGTAGCATCGCTCCTGGCCGCCTTTCCCTTGGTCGTTATCGCCTACTTGAAGCTAACTACATCCTGGTTTCAACTGGTTGCCGATGATGGATTGTCATCCGTAACACCCTTGCTGGAGGACAGTTGCCGCCAGATAATGAGCGGGAGAATCCCCTGGTGGAGTCATCATACCTTATGCGGATTCCCTCTTCTGCCGAGAGGGTGTGGTTCAATATTTCCCCCTCATCTGCTGGTATATATTATAAAAAGTTTGGCCGGTGTAACGACCCCCACATTCTTCATTTCGATTGTGTTGCATATATCATTATGTGCTGTCAGTTCCTACTTCTACCTGAGATATATCGGTTGCCGGATTGGTGCTGCCGCAGTGGGAGCGCTCGGTTATTCCATGGCTGGCCCGGCCTTCGGGTTTGCCGCCAACTGGCCGCGTGATTACAGTATCCCCTTCGCTTATCTCCCCTTCGCCTTTATTTTTATAGAGGAGGCGCTCAATCGCCGGCCTTCAATCGGTCTGATCGCCGCGGGAGGGTTTATCGGCGGTAACATAATGCTGATGGCTCACCCACAGATGTCCTTCAAACTGCTGCTCATCTGTGTTCTCTACCTGGGGATGCGCTCAAGGAGACGAAAGCTCAAAATAGCTATTATTACCTGCGCATTAGCCCTGCTGATCGCTCTGGTGATCGGGTCCGCTCAAATATTTGCGACCATAGAACTCCTGGATCATAGTCTGCGGGTCTCATCGCAGGGGGTAGCGGAATATGAACGGATCTCCTTCTCTCTTCGTCCGATATTTTTTCTCGGATTAATCTTTCCCTTTGCTCAATTTGATTGGCTCGATGATGTCTTTGTTCAATTCCCTGGCGGTGGTTTGTTTGTGGGGCCCCTGGCCCTGCTGGGAATTATTGCCTGTCTCCGTTACTGGCACCGAACAAAACTGCCGGTCGGAACTTTTCTGGTCTTGGCCGGCCTGTATTTTCTCCTCTGCCTGGGGAAGTATCTTCCGGGGGAGTCCTATCTGGGTTCATTGCCGCTGCTAAAGAACTTCCGCTACCCGATCCGCTGGACGGCAGAGTTCTGCGCGATAATCGCTCTTTTTTCCGGTGTTGGCCTCGAACTTTTGTTGAGACATAGACATACCCGGGTTGTGAAGATGATCTTTGCCGTTTTCCTGGTCTGTCTTGGCCTGGTGATGGTTATGAGCTCATCACCGGTAACCCTTTTTAGCGATTACTACTGGTTGATCTCTTTCTGCTGGTTCGGTGCCGCAGTCTTGTTGTGGTTTCTGCTCAGGAGTTCTCCAGTACTCTATTTCATATACGGGGCGATCCTGTTCACCGCAGCTGGGATGATAGTAAACATTCCGATAGCGAAGATCCTCAGCCCTTCCGACCTGAAAATCCTCTGGCATCAGCCTCTCTCAATCGGTGGGGACTCTCTGGAGAGAGTCCTCTTTCTCGGGACCACGGATCCGCCGGTTGCCGGGGAGGGTAATTTCTCTTTCAACATGACGCATTACTTTGGGGGGCGAAGTGTCTTCGGGTATGATTCCTTGCGCATGGAGGTACAGAGGAAGTGGAAAGATGCTATCTCCCAGTCCGGAGAGACAGAATTCTGGCTCTTTCAGACCGCGATCAATACATTTCTGAAAACGCACCTTATGGAGACATTGCGAGTTGGATGGGTAGTCGTTCCGAAAGTACGATCCTCGGTAATACCGAAAGCGCAACCATCTCTAATAGATGCGTGCTTAAGTCATCCTGATCTTGAAAAGATTAAGGAGGGAAAATGGATGGTCATATTCCGGAATAATGGCTTTAAGAGTCCGGCGTTCTTTATCCGGGGATTGAGATATGATAATGACCTTAAATCCGGGGCGGAGATGGGGGAGGTTGAATTAAGTAAGTATGCCTGGATTGAACCGGACTACCGGGGAGATATGAATTTTATTAATACGGAGGCCAGTCGGGTAAGTGATTTCAGCGAAGAACACGGCAATATAAGTTTTAAAACTCAAGCAGAAGATGAAGGGTTTGTCGTGGTCACCACTACCTATTATCCGGGATGGGAAGCACGGATCAATGGTAAGGAAACCCCAATTTACCGGGTCAATAGTTCATTCATCGGCTTTCTTATCCCCCCGGGAAAACACGACATAGTGCTTGAATTTCGGCCTAAACTTCTCATTGTTCTTTTTTACATCGGTATGATTGTGTATCTGGTTGTCCTGGTACTGGTTGTCCGGTTATTGTATCGCTTATTCCGATCAATTAAGATTGATCCGGATAACTAATTTGTACGCGATATCCCCCTGGCATTTTAACCCGAAGCGCCTATTCTCCATATCTTCCCAGATATCCCAGGGTCTTGAGGCGGGCGGTATCTTTTTCGCTTAATTGTACGGGTTCGCCGGATTGATTCCCCCGGATGTGTTTTGCACGGAGGTGATCATCCTCCATCCGGGAATGAAAAAGATTATTGGCTGCGCTCCATCGGGCGGGATCAATCACCGGATCTCGCCCGGACTCTTCTGGATCACGAACGAGGTCGTAGATGATTGTCTGGAGGGATTTTGTGTTAAAAATAAGCTTATATGAATTGGTGCGAAGCGCCTTGAGATCGCCCCTCCATCCCCTTAAATCCAGCAGGACACACTCGTCATCGGGGATAGATTTTCCTTGGATTAGTGGTAGAAGAGAACGACCCTGCATCCACCCGGGCACATTCAGTCCACAGAGATCGAGGATGGATGGAGCGATATCAATGATCCCAACCTGGTTATCAATCTCCCCCCCCCGATCAACCACTTCCGGGCAGTGAAAGATCAGCGGGATCTTGATGACCTCATCGAAAAGACTATTTCCATGCCCTTTCTTTCCGTGTTCGAAAAACTCATCCCCATGGTCGGCGGTAATGACGATTAATGTCTGCTCGAATATTCCCAGTTCCTTGAGTTTCTCGATGATCAACCCGAGATGGTAATCAACATAAGCTATCTCTCCGTCGTATAAGGCTATAACGTGCGCGAGATCACGGGGGGCCATATCGGGATAAATTGTATCTGCGGTAGCATCGGTAATATATAACTTGCAGTCAATATCTCCAGTATAGTCGGGATCGAATTTCCGGTCATACGGTTCCGGAGGGTTATAGTCATAATGAACGTCAAACATATGAACAAAGAGGAAAAAAGGACCGGAACTGTTTTCTTCCAGCCAGTCACAGGCCAGATCGGTGATGCGGGGACTTGAGATAGCGGATTGAACGGCGTCCCATTGCTCGTGAGGCGGTCGGACCGTATCCTCGAACTGTGGATCATCCAGGTCGATGTTGTAATAGAGGTCAAATCCCCGGTCATACCCGAAAGCGGGGTTCAAGTAGGGCGAAGAGCAGAAGGCAGCGGTCCGGTAACCATTATTCTTAAATACCATGGGCAGCGTACTGATATCCTTATGAAGGCTGTTTCCATCATCACCTACCCCATGAGTCATTATATCCATTGAGGTGAATAGTGACATATGGGCCGGGAGCGTCCAGGAAGAGGTGCTGACTGTGTTCCGAAAGAGTGCTCCGGAACTGGATAGATTGTCTATAACCGGGCTGGTATCCTGGAAGTAGCCATAACATCCCAGGTGATCTGAGCGGAGACTATCCACACTGATGAGTAAAACATTTAAGCGCTGATCTGGGCGGAGAAATAAGATATATCCCGCCGCGATTAGTATGATTACTCCGACTATAACTAACAATTTTCTGTGCCGTTTCATAACAGTCTAACCTAAATTTTGCAGTGGCTTACCTACTATTGGCTACTTTGATGAACTATCTAAGCAATAGTAAAAAATCACTTGTTAAATACTTTCTCCCGGCAGACCCTTTTTATCATATTCAGCCCGACCCAGGATAATCTTCCCTCCACAAGTTCCCGGAAGATCATGGGAATATGACTTGAATAAAATGACATTAAAAGTCTTTTTCTCCTTTTGAGTAGTTCTTCTTTTGTGAAATCCGTGGTGCTGAATATGGGATAGTTAAAATTATCTATATCTACCATGAAATCCTTATCGATAATTCCCATATCAACCAGATCCCGGTATAGCTTGGTCCCGGGGAATGGAATAGCAAACCCGGGGACAACAAAACTCAGTGGCAGCCTTCGAACAAATCCAACTGTTTTCTCAAAATGATTATTGTCCTCACCCGGCATACCGATAATTATGAATCCTCCCACCGGAATCTTTGCTGCTTTAAAATGCATCGTTGCTTTTTCTATCTCTTCATTTGATAGATTCTTCTTCATTATGTCATTACGGATATATTCACTACCACTCTCAATTCCAATACAGACGTTAGCACATCCTGACCGTTTCATAAGATATGCCATCTCCGCGTCAACTCCTTTGACTGAAATACCATTAGGAGTATTCCAGCGAAAGCGAAATCCCTTTCGAATTATCCCCTCGCAGATGATCTTGATCCTCTCCGGATCAAAATTGAAGTTATCGTCCATAATGAAAATATGCTCGGCTTTATATCGGTTGACTATTTCCTCTATTTCGCCCAGGACATTCTCGGGGCTTCGTGGGCGCCAGCGGGGACCATGCACCAACCACATGTTGCAGAACGAACATCGATAGGGGCAGGAACGGCTGGTTATTATCGACAGGGTTGGACGACTCCCCAGGCCATACAAGACCGTATTCATATTCATGTATTGATGGATATCTACCAGGTCTCGGGCCGGATATAGATCGGAAGAGCGTCGTGTAGGGAAAGAGTGTAGATCTCGGTGGTCGCCGTATCATTAAAAAAAAAAAAAAAAGAACATCAGCGTAAAAAGAAGACGTAGTAGACGACAAAAAACCTAGAACAGCAGACGGACAAAGACATGGTGAGAGTAGAGGTTGCGTTATATGAAGACTGAGTTCTGATATGACAGA
>CAKZYZ010000004.1 GCA_937885075.1 uncultured bacterium
CGGAAGGAAAGATTCCGGGCAGACCCTGCCGGGGATGGGGGGTATTCTGGACCTGCTTGACAGCCTGTTTTTTACCGCGCCATTGCTCTATCTATATATGAAGCTGATCTTGGAACTATAGAAAGGAAAGTAAGCGGTAAGCGGTAATCAGTGATCAGTGATCGGTAATCGGTAATCGGTGATCAGTTGGCCCGGCTTGCCTGGTGAGGCGTACTGATCACTGATTACTGACTACCGATTACTTGCATTTTCAATACACCTCGCTAAAAGATAATTATCAGTAATCTAATAGATACATGAAGAACATTATCATATTAGGCTCAACCGGGTCGATTGGGACCGGGACATTGGATGTTATTCGCCGGGATCCCGGGGCCTTCAATGTCATTGGTCTGGCGGCCGGCGGAAATGTTGAACTGATGGCTTCTCAGATCGCTGAATTCCAGCCGGATCGGGTTGTGATGGCGGGAGAGAAAGAGGCCGGGATTCTGCGGGAGAAGATTAAGGGCAGCTCCGAGGTGCTATACGGGGAGAGCGGACTGCTGGATCTGGTGAACGATGACGCTGATCTGGTGGTGGTAGCGATTCCGGGGACCAACGCTCTGATCCCGGCTCTGGAAGCTATTCGCCGGGGGATAGATATTGCCCTGGCATCCAAGGAACTCCTGGTGGCGGCTGGGGAGGAAGTTATTTCCAGCGCCGCGAAGAGCGGGAGCGCGATTCTGCCGGTTGATAGCGAACATTCCGCCATCTTTCAGTGTCTCCAGGGAGAGCGGATGGAAGAGGTCGATAAGATTATTCTGACCGCTTCCGGGGGGCCATTTCTAGACTTAACAGGTGATGAGCTTAAGGATGTTACTCCATCACGGGCATTAAACCATCCCCGCTGGAAGATGGGACGTAAGGTCTCACTGGATTCCGCCACCATGATGAATAAGGGGTTGGAAGTTCTTGAGGCCCGGTGGCTCTTTAATATTCCCCTTGATCGGATTGAGGTCATTATCCATCCCCAGAGTGTAATCCACTCCTTTGTTCGGATGCGGGACGGATCTCTCCTGGCACAGATGAGTTCTCCGGATATGAGACTCCCGATCGCCTACGCGCTCTATTACCCGGTCCGTCCTCCTCATTGTTTCAAGGAGACCACTCTGAGTACCCTGGAACCACTGACATTCGAGGAGCCGAACCGGGATCTCTTTCCGGCGTTAGAGTTAGCCTATCAGGCCGGTACTGTCGGCGGCACCATGCCGGCGGTTATGAATGCCGCCAATGAAGTGGCGGGAGAAGCTTTCCTGGAAAATAAAATTTCCTTCCTCTCAATTATGGATATAGTAGGAAGAGTAATGGGTGAGCATAAGGTTGTCTCCACTCCCGCTCTCTCCGAGATCATGGAGGCCGATCGTTGGGCACGGGAGAAGGCAGGGGCGATGGTGAGGGGGGAAGAAAGTTGAAAGTGCCTAAAGTGCGCTAAAGTGCCTAAAGTTGTTCATCCTTTCCGCCATCGTGGGTTAAAAATTTGTAAAAAAAGGGGGGTAGGTGGGGGGAAGAAATAAAAGAAATTCGTGGAGAAAATCGACAATTTTAAATCAGGACTGGACAGATTGGTCTCGCTTCAAGGGAATCATAATGGTCCTGGTTCAAAACATAAATTCACGACCGTAGGGAGTTAATTTATATGGAGAGTATAATTCCAATTATTATCAGTATAGTTAAATTTGGCGTGGTTCTGGGGATCCTGATCTTTGTTCACGAACTGGGGCATTTTATGGTGGCCCGCTGGGCCGGGGTCTATGTTAAGAAATTCTATCTGGGGTTCGATATCGGCGGTCTGAAACTCTTTCGTTATCGAGGAAAGGAGACCGAGTACGGGATCGGCATCCTTCCCCTGGGGGGATATGTCAAGATGGCCGGACAGGAAGATGTTCCGGCCAGTGACGAAGAGGCCCAGGAAAAACTGGCGGAAGAAGATAAGGATATCCCTCCCGATAGACGGTTCGATCATAAGTCGATCGGGAGCCGGGTGGCGATTATCGTGGCCGGTCCTCTGATGAATTTAATCCTGGGTCTGGTGGTATTTATCATAGTCGCCTTTGTCGGGATTCAGGTTCCCCTCTATATGAGTGAACCGATGATAGGAGGAGTTGAAGAGGGGTTGCCGGCCGAGGCCGCGGGGGTAATCCCGGGAGATAAGATTATAGCGGTGGATGGGGTCGGGATTAATGATTGGGAAGACCTGTTTTACCAGATCATGCGGTCGGAATCCGGCCGGGAGATAGGCATAACTCTCTCTCGCGGTGAAGAGATAATAGATACCAGAATCACTCCGGAAAAATTTCTCGGGACCCGTTACTCCCGGATCGGTATTGCTCCCGGAGGAGCGGTGGTGACCTGGGTGGTCCAGACCGATTCTCCCGCTTACGCCGCCGGTCTCCGGACCTGGGATGTTATCAGGGAGATCAATGGTATCCCGGTTCTCTCTCCTATGATTGAGCATTATCTGTCCGATCCGGAAGCTGATGAGATTAAACTCACGGGATATCACCCGGATCAGGAGGAAGTTTTTCAGGTTGCGTTGCCGATTTCCCCGGTAAGTATTATCCGGGGTCTCTATCTTGATGGGGGGAGGGTGGAGAATGTTGACTACCGGGCCGAAGGTGAACTTTTGTCGCTGAAGAAGGGCGATCAGGTGGTGGCAGTCGATGGAGTGAAGGTCTCTCCGGATGAAGTTAGCGGCTTGATCCTAGCCGCTGATCCTGGTTCAATATTGGAACTGGGAATTGAGAGATCCGGCTGGATGTTCTTTAAGCCGTCAAAAGATTTTACCGTCCGGGCCGAGGTCTCATCAATGCCTTCACTGGAGGGTGTCGCGATTCATTACTCCCCCGAGGAAGTAACGGTTCAATACTCCGGATGGAAGGCGGTTAAGGAGGGAGCCGGGATGGCGGTGGAGAGTGTGGTGAAGACGTTTGATGTCTTCTACCTTATGATAACCGGTCGGATTAAGACCTCTGAAGTGGCGGGGCCGATAGGAATATTTAAGATAACCAGTCAGGTTAGCGGACTCTCCCGGTTGCTTTCTCTCTTAGCCCTTATCAGCATCAACCTCGGGATCATCAATCTCTTTCCGCTCCCGGTCCTGGATGGGGGCCATCTCCTGTTCTTCCTGATTGAAGCCATCATCCGCCGCCCCCTCTCCGAAAAATTTATGCTGATCGCCCAGCAGGCCGGCCTGGCCCTGATCGGGGTCGTGTTTTTATTGGTGACGTATAATGATATCTTGAGGGTACTGGGATACTAGGAGCGTTGAGCGGTGAGCAGTAAGCGGTAAGCAGTTCCCTCGTTCCCCCGCTCTGTGTGGGAACGCACCGAGCTGGCTCCGTCACGATGCGGAGCATCGTGACGAGGGGTTGGGTGGATTTCAGAGCGTTAGAGTGTTACGGATAAGGAATGACTAAAGAATGACCCCCTATCGCCTTCTGAACGATGGGGGCATGGCAAAGCCCTGACTAATAAATATAGGGTGTGTGTGGGGGGAGTGTCCGCCATAGCTCAAATAGAGGAGGAGGAAGGTACGATAGTCAATAAAAAGGGCTCTTCGCTATTCTGTATGGGTAGAATGAAAAAAACCTCATCCAATCCCTGTGATTTATTGTTTTGATTCGTAATCTGGAAATGATTATATTTAACG
>CAKZYZ010000005.1 GCA_937885075.1 uncultured bacterium
AGATGAAAGGTCTGTAGTCATAATATAAGATGGTAGAGGAATGAGTAGAACTGCATCACGATGGTTTTGTTAAAAAAACATACATATATATGTATGTTTTTTTTTTTTTTCAAGCAGAAGACGGCATACGAGATATATCAGTGTGACTGGAGTTCAGACGTGTGCTCTTCCGATCTTGTGGACCGGTCGGAAGTGGATCCCGGTCCCGATATTTTTCTCCTTCAGTCTGTCGACAAACTGATCCCGGGTGATAGTGAGCCGGTCAATATCGAGAATTACAATATAGAGATGATAGCTATTCTTATGAGGATAGGCAGGTGATTCGATATGAGAGATCCCGGAGATATCCGAGAGGAGACGATCATAGAGAGCGGAGAGTTCTCCCCTCCGGTCATTCAACTCCTCCACCCGGGCTAACTGGGTCAAACCCAGAGAAGATTGGATATCGGTCAGATTATACTTGAACCCCGGCATAATGATCTCAACCTGGGACTTCCCATCACGGCTGTAGCGCTGCCAGGCATCCTTGGCCAGACCATGGAACTTCAGGATCCTGACCTTCTCCGCGATATCCTGGTTATCGGAGACCACCATCCCCCCTTCTCCGGTAGTGATATTCTTGATCGGATGGAAACTGAAGACCGCGGTCCCGGTCTTCCCGATCAGATCGCCTTTATAGCGGGCCCCCAGCCCGTGAGCGGCATCCTCGATCAGGACAATATCCCTCTGGGCCGCTATCTCCCGGATCGGATCGAGATCGACCGGCGCGCCGGCAAAATGCACCGGAATAATCGCCCGGGTCTTATCGGTCAGCACTTTCTTGATCGACTCCGGTGTCACCATCAGGGTTCGTCGATCGATATCGGCGAAGACAGGCTTCAGGCCCAGAATCATAAGGAGATTTATGGTGGATCCCCAGGTCATTGATGGGGTGATCACTTCATCGCCCGGGTTCAGTCCCAGGGTCATCAGGGTCAGGTGCATCCCGGCGGTGGCGGAAGTAAGGGAGACACTGTATTCCGCCCCCAGATATTTACAGAACGCCTCTTCAAAGGCCGCCGTCTTCGGACCGGTGGTGATCCAGCCGGACTTCAGTACTTCCACAACCCCGTCGATGTCATCCTGGTTGATGGCAGGCTGGGAAAACGGTAAAAATTCCGATCTCATTTTATTTTCTCCGTTACTATTTTTCTCCGAAAAATGGTAACGGAGAAAATAATGGACAAATTACTTATCTGATATATCTATTCAAACACTATCTATAAAATCACTTGCCATCCCCGGCCAGCAGCATCAAGCGCCGGTGGCGACCCATTTTTTCCTCGGCTATGATTTTGTAGGAGGCCGGAGGCATCCCTTCCGGGGGGAATTTATGCCGGTGCTTCAGCAATACCATAACCGAATCGTACTCACTGTCCCGGCCGTTAAGAATATCCGCCAATCGTCCTAAATTTTTTTCAGGATGAAGCTTATCACGGAGGTCGGTTACGGTCAACCCGGTATAGTAAGAAAAGAGGGCCCGGGTGGTCTCGTCGGTATGCCAGCCGCAGACCCGGTTCATCCCCGTTTCCGGGATCAAGGCCGCGATCCGGCGGGTGGCAGGCTCATAATTCTTCTCCGCGTCAATCAGGGGGAAGACCGCGAAGATGACAGTCAGATAAGATAACCCGCTGACCACCGCCACCCGGGAGAGCAGATCGTTCTTTAATCTAAAAAGGGCGAATATACCCACCACCGCGCAGATCAGGACAAGCGGATTAAATTTCCATATAATAGAGAATCCCTCTCCGGATAGATCAGCCGTAAAGAACGAGAGGAAGATTATCACCGCCAGGAGGATAATGGGGATGATCCGGTAGACTATACGCACCCAGCGGGGGATCCTATCCAGGCAGAACGCCGCCAGACAGGCGAAACCGGGCAGGAGCGGATAGAGATAGATGGTCCGCTTGGTCCCGGAGAGACTGAGAAGAATGAGTCCGCCGAGGGCCCAGCCCAGCGCCACTTTGAAGAGCCCCCGCTCTCCCGATCCCATCTCTCCGGTCCGGCTCCGGTCGCGCTGGAAAATCCGGCCGATCAGGAGAGGAGTCCAGGGGAGGAGGAGCGGGAGGAGCCCGAGATAGTAGAACGGCCCGCGGATATGTGATTTGGTCGTATTTCCGGTAAATCGTCCGATATTGTTGTTGATAAACCATTCATCCCATAGAATGGGACCGCCCTGGAAATAAAAAGCCAGCCCCCAGGCCAGACCCGGTCCGATCAGGAGAAGTATCCCGGCCAGGTGGAGAAAGAGCTTCCGGCGAATATTACTGAAATAGAGAACCAGGAGCACCGACCAAGGGATGGCCAGGAGTCCCCAGGCGACAAAACCCTTGGTCAGAAACGCCAAGCCGGCCGCCAGATACGCCCCCAGCACGAGGAACGGCCGGTCCCGATCGAGCCCCTGGAACAAAAAGAGGATTGCCGCGGTGATCAGCAGCATCAGTAAGGGATCGATCAGGATCCAGTGAGCAGCCTGAAAGAAACCGGCCGTGGTCACCAGGATCAGAACCGCCGCCGTTGCCCGGTATCTCCCCAGGTATTCCCGGAGAACCAGCCAGATGACTCCGAGGGTGAGCGCCCCGCATATCGCCGAGATAGCGCGGGCCGCGACCGTCGTGCCGACCAATCTCCCCGCTGTCAGCATCATCAGGGCCGAGAGCCAGTAATAGAGGGGTGGTTTCTCCACGAAGGGTTTCCCGGCCAGATAGGGGACGGCCCAGTCGGTACGGATACCGGGATCGGTTCCCATGATCCGGTTCTGGATCACCACCGACATCTCCCGGGCGATCTCCGCCTCCCGCGGTTCATCGGCGGTCCAGAGCGCGTGCCCGGCAATCCCGAAGACCAGGGTAGCCAGGCAGATTAGAATTACCCAGAATGGAATTGATTTTGTTTCTCCACTAATTTTCATAAAATTCCTTATCTTTCTTCCCCCTACCTCGGCCCCTTTTCTGTCCACTAATTACACGAATTTACACTAATTATTTTCCCCAACCTCGGCCCCTTTAATGAACTACAAATTTCGCGAATTTTTAGCCCGCGATGACAATATGTCATTTTGCGGGTACACGAATTTTAAAATAGGGTCAATTGAGACAAACCCCGTTGTAATATTTTCTGTCAACTGTCAACCGTCAACTTTCTTCCCCCCCCTACCTCGGCCCCATTATGAATTTTCAATGGCCAACTGCCAACTGCCAATTTCCAAATTCACCATAAATGTTGGTCACTACTATTTGGAAATTGGTTATTGGTCGTTGGATATTGGACATTCCGCTTCCCCCTGCCTCCCCCCCTTTTGGGAACCACAATGCCCACTTCTCGTTGAAAGTTGAGCGTTGAAAGTTGGATGTTGAAAGTTCAGCCTTGTTCACTGCCTACTGCCCATTCTCCATTCCGCGGTCAGCGACCGCGGCTACAGACCCACTGCCCGCTCCCCACTACCTATGTTGACGATAAAGGCGAACAACTTTTCCTATCCGCCATAGCTTTAGCGACGGAGGAAGGCACTTTAGCGCACTTTAGGCACTTTTAACTTTTTGCCCCTACTCCCCACTCCCTATCAAATAAAACACTCTCCGCCGCCCTTTCTTCGCCCGGGCGACAGTCTTCCACTCCGGAGCGTCGGGGTTCTTATCCTCAAACTCATTGAGCCGCGGGATGACGATCAGATCAAAGTCGGGATCTTCATTCTTGAGTATAGCGGTCACCCGGGACGGTTCTCTCACCATCGGGAGCGTGATCCCGGAATAATAGGAAAACACCCCCTGGGTGGTCTCATCATTGCCCCAGAGGCAGACCCGGTCACGCGCCCCTTCCGGTATAGCCGCCGTTAAAGCCAGGGTCATCGGCTTATAACTCCAGACCTTCTCCAGGATCGGCAGGGCGGTCAGTGAGGCCGCGATATAAAAAAGTGCCGCCAGCGCGGCGGTCCGGATAAAAGGCCGCTCCTTCAGGCGGAGGAAAGAGAGGATCCCCACCCCGGCGGCGAGCGCGAGCGGGATATTAAATGTCAGCGCGAGGGTAACCTTGCTTCCGTTCCAATCCAGGGCCAGAAAAGTGAAGACGGGCAGGGGGAGGAGAAATATGATCGAGATGACCAGGAGAGTTATCCGGCACCAGCGGGAGAGAGAGGTGACCCCGGCCGCGGTGATAATAGCAAAAGCCGGAATCAGAGGATAAAGATATACTTCGCGCTTGGTTCCGGAGAGGGAGAGAAGAAACAATCCCCCCAGCCCCCAGAGGGCCGAGATCAGAAGAAGATTCCGGGCGGACTTATCGGCCCCCGGCGCCGCGCGCCAGCCCCGTCGGACGATCCAGTCGATCAGGACCGGCGTCCAGGGAAGGAGAATCAGAGGAGCCATCCAGAGATAGTAAAATGGCCCCTTGATATGGCCCAGGTGCGCCGAGGCCCCGGTAAACCGTCCGATCTGGTTGTCAATGAACCACTCATGCCATAAATTCTGGCCGGCCTGCCGGTAGAAGAGAATCATCCAGATCAGAGGCGGACCGAGCAGCAGGACCAGCCCGATCAGATGGAGAGCCCGACGGCGGATGATTTTCCGGGAGTTAAGCGCTATAATTAAAATCCAGGGCGGGCCGATCAGCATCCAGGCCACAAATCCCTTGGTCAGAAAAGCCAGTCCGGCCGCCAGATACCCGGCCAGGAGCAGACCGGATTTCTCCCGGTCCACCCCGATAAAAAAGAGCAGAACCGCCCCGGAAACCAGAGCCATCAGAACCGGATCGATAATGATCCAGTGTCCGGCCCGAACAAAGCCGTAGGTGGTGGATAGTAGCAATAAGACCGCCCCGGCCGAGAATTGACCCCAATAGCTCCGGGTGACCGCCCAGACCAGTAACAGGGTCAGGGCCGCCGCCAGGGCGGAGAGAGTCCGGGCCGCCGTAGCGGGGTCGGTAATCGTTCCGAGGGTACGCATCATCAGGGAGGAAGCCCAGTAATAAAGGGGCGGCTTCTCCACGAAGGGCTTGCCCCCCAATTCCGGAATCAGCCAGTCCCCGCCCCGGGACATAGTCATGGCGATCCCGGCTTCCCGGGGTTCATCCGGAGTCCAGGGTTCATGCCCCCCCACCCCGAATACCAGCGTCAGCAGGCAGAGCAAGATCACCCACCAGGGGATTGATTGGTATTTATTCATAGATCTTAAGAATAACAATATTTTTGCTTATCACTATAACCTAAATTGGACGATTCTATGCGGCGAACTATACAATCAATATCTTACCTGACACTGACTCTACGATTATCTTTTGGTAATATTTATGAATCTGTCTATCCCTTAACTTAGTGTCCCGTCACACCCGGTTCTCGACCATACTCTACCGATCCCGTCGAGGACCAAGAAGGAGATAATCCCGTCCCTCCGCCTCACCCCGGGCAATAACCCGATACGCCGGAAAGTCCGGGACGGAGGGAGGGAAATGTTTCTGCCGGGTGAGAACCAGACCGCGCTCCCCGTCATCGCCCCGGAGGACACGGGCTAATCGGGCGGGATCGGATATAGGGGAGAGGTAGATCCCCCCGTAGAAGGCAAATGATCCCAGAGTCCTCTCATCCGTATTCCAGCTAAGGATCTGATTATCTTCTCCTTCCGGGATGGCGGCCGTCATCCGCTCCACCAGGGGGCGATAGGTTTTCTTCATATCTATCATCGGCAGGACGGTAAATTGATAAACCAGATAAACCGCGGCGGTAACCCCCGCTAACCGAACCACGGGTATTTTCCGGGCGGATCTATAAAGATATATCCCCGCCAGGGCGAAAACCAGCGCGAGCCAATCGGGGTTCCAGCCCCAGGGAAACTTAGCCTCAGGAATAACCGGGCTGAAGAAGGAGAGATAGACCGCGCCGATCAGGAGAAGAACGGTGAATAACCGGAGTAGAGCCTTCACCCAGAGGGCCGGTCTCTCCAGATAGATTGCCGCCAGCACCGCGAAGGCCGGCAGGAGCGGAAAGAGATAAACATTTCTCTTGGTCCCGGCCAGGGAGAGAAAGAGCAGTCCGCCCAGCGCCCAGACCAGACTGACCCGAAAGAAATTTCTGGCCTGGTCCGGATCCCGGCGCCAGGCTCGCCAGCCACGGTGAATGAGGAAGCCGAGAAAAGCGGGAGTCCAGGGGAGGAGGGAGAGGGGAAGGAGTTCGCCGTAATAAAAAGGCCCCTTGATATGGCCGAGATGTTCGGTATTCCCCAGAAATCTCCCGATCTGATTCTCTATAAACCACTGATGCCAGAGCTCCGGATTACCGGACCGGTAAAAGGCTATCGCCCAGGCGAACCCCGGACCGAGCAGAAGGAATATTCCAGCCAGGTGGAGCAGCGGCCGGCGGATAATCGTCCGGTAATAGATGATACCCAGGGCTATCCCGGGGATACCGATCAGGGCCCAGCCCACAAAACCCTTGGCCAGAAACGCCAGACCGGCCGCCAGATATCCGGCGAGCAGCGCCCCCGGCTTATCCTTGGCCAACCCCAAAAAAAGCAGGAGAATGGACGATCCGGTCAGAGAGAGCAGGAGCGGATCTATCAGTACCTTATAGGCGGCATCGAAGATCCCCACCATGGAAGCCAGAACCAGGACAATATTAAAGGCCCGGCCGGCGCCGAGCACACTCCGGGAGACAAACCAGAGCAGAAAGAGCAGGAGCAGAACAAAGATAACCGAGACCGCGCGGGCGGCAACCGCGGTACGGGTAAAAGTCCCGATGGTCTTCATGGAGAGAGCCGAAAACCAGTAATAGAGCGGCGGTTTCTCCACAAAAGGCCGGCCGGCCAGATGGGGGATCAGCCAGGAACCTCCGGCCGCCATCTCCCGGGCAATCTCCGCCTCCCGCTGCTCATCGGGCGGCCAGAGGGACCTGATCCCGAGCCCCGCGGTCAGGGCGGCCAGGCAGATAAAGAGAACAAAACCTGATATTATCTTCAGTTTCACTATTATATCCCGGCGGTATAAAGAAGCAAAAGCACCTCAGTGAGTAATTTTTCAATCGTGATCTTTCAGGCAATTAGTGCTCATGTTCCGGTGATGTAGCTGCGGTCGGTGACCGCGGCATTGCCGGCAGCCATCGGGTCCGCGGTCACCGACCGCGGCTACAAAGGCAAAGGGGTAAGCTTTCAGTGAACCCCATTCTCTCGTAGCGGCTGCCTTTAGGCTGCCACACGATGGACCCGCCGGCGGGGCCTCTACGAGCTTAGAGCAACAGGGATTGCAGAAACCTTATCTTCAATCTCCCTCCGCGCTCTCTGCGTCTCTGCGGTTCAATTTGATATTTTTTCTTGCGGTTCCAACCAGTTATCAACCTCGGCCTTCGAAACCCGCATCATCCGGTAGATCAGACGGCGGTGACCATCATCACTGATATCGGGGTTATAGAACTCCCAGACCACCTCTCCTCCAGGCGTAACCTCAAAGACCCTCCCCCGCTCGGATTCACAGATCAAGGTATTCCCGTTAGGGAGACGCTGATTGGACCCCCGGCTCTCGGAATAAAATTTTTCGGGGGGATCGGCCCGGTACTCCCAGACAATCTGTTTCTTCACCGGATCGAGCTCAATAATCCGGGAATAACCCCGATGGGTCCCGTTATCATAGACCAGAATATGGCCGTTCTCCAGCATTGTCGGCATATGGGGCCAGTCGAGGACACCGGGTCCCCAGCTCCAGACAACCTCCCCGGTCTCCGGCCGGAAGATCAGAATCAGATCGGCGTGGCGGAGGCAGGTCAGGATATTCCCGGCCGCGAAGCGGGAATCCCTCTTTCCCGGTTCGGTTCCGGGCAGGACTTCAACTGTATTTAAATGGTAATAGTCGAATTTATCCAGACCGACTATCCCCCGGAACCATTTATCTATCTCATAGACCCGGGTGGAGAGTCCGCTGATCCAGTGATAATAGAATATTTTCAGCCCGGCAGAGATCGAACTGATATCCGGTTCTAGATCAAAGGGAGACGATTGGTGCAAACGCTGAAGTTCTGCCAGATGGGAGAAAGATGACCATTCAGCTAATTTTTCCCACTCGGGGGATAGGTGCAAGATTGAATCAAATTGAATCAGGCGGTATTTGTAAAGCTGGTGGGGAGTAGAAACCGGGACCCAGAAGCTCCCATCCGATACCATCGCGATGTCATGATGAACCGGGATAGACTCCCGGCGTATAATATTGGAATCCCGGTCGAGGCAGACTAATTTCTCCCCCGCGCTATAGGCCATAATCTCTCCGTTACCCAGAAGTTCGGCGTATTCCCACTCCCCTTCCCCGGGGAATTCCCACCGGTGGATGATTCTGCCTTCCATATCAATCAGATAGGCATACTTCTCCGCGTCGGTATAAAGATTATATCCATCATACGCTTTGGCCCGGTTATAGATGGTAACCCGGTTTAAGCTTTTGGCGGCGCGCTCCCCGGACCAGGTGAGATAGGGAAGTGATTTCAGTTCAGCCAGGCGGGATAAGGAAAAATCGCCGCCGTGAAGCTCGGGGTGATCTTCGGGTCTGAACCAGATAATATATATCAGCCCGCTTAATATTATAATGCCCAGAAGCGGAATTAAAATCCTTTTCATGCCCTGTCCTGCTTGTCCGGAGGGAGATAATTCCGCCAAAAGATAAACTGAACCAGGTAGAGCAGGAAGACGTAATAGATATTCATCTCCCGAAACTCCGCCATATTCCTGCGGAGAGCGCCGTTCATTCCCAGTCCGGCATGGTTGAGAGCGTGGGATATCCGGGAGATAATAAACATCATAATGATGGTCAGGATGAACCAGGGATCCGGCCGAAGATAGCGGATCAGCCGGTTGGTACTCTTCCAGCTGACCAGAGGGAAGATGATAAAGAAAATGATCATCCCCATATCCAATCCCAGCTTCAAAAATAAGTTGACCTGGTTGAGATTATGTAAATTCCAATCCTGATTGTTCCCCCGATCGTGGATCGGCTGACCGATCAGGTAATAATAGTGGAGCCGCCCGTAATCAATCTCTTCCAGGAAGAGAAAAAGTGTTCCGATCAGAATACAACCCAGGATAATCTTTTCAAAGAGGAGACGCTTGCGAAAAATTCCATATCCCGCCAGGAGAATCACCGCGAGCAGAAGAAGATTCTGGAAATTTTCCAGCAGGCCGTATTCCCGATTCATCAAGGGAGCAACCAATTCCTGCAGTCGGTGATTGCCGGAGAAATACCCCCCGATAAAGATCGCGCTCAGCAGCACCGGTATTCCCAGAAATATGATAATTTTTCTTACTTTTTCTCTGTCTTTTTCCACCTAACGATACCTCCCAAATTCCGGAGAGAACACAGAGTTGTCATAGATCTCCCGTACTCAGTGATCTATAATCACTCCAATCGGTTTATAGGATACTAAGGCCGGCCCTTAATTCCAAGAAAATACATCTGCTTTTCCCGGGATAATTTGCTAGTATTCACCACCTAAATATTAAAATTTATAGGATAAAAAACTACCATGAATAAAGTAAGCGGTATTGTCACCTGTTTCAACAAGGAAAACGAGATCGAGCAATGCCTGCGGAGTGTCCGATGGGTCGATGAGCTGATCGTGGTTGACTCATTCAGTACCGACCGGACTGCGGAACGGGCAAAAAAATATGCTGATGTTTTTTTAGAACACGAGTATCTCTCCGCCGCCGCCCAGAGAAACTGGACCATCCCCCACGCCACGCATCCCTGGATCCTGATCATCGACTCGGATGAGGTGATGCCGGTGGAACTCCGCGATGAGATCATCCGGGAACTGAAAAATCCTCGCTACGGGAGATACCGAGTCTTTCGTCGGTGCTTCTTTCTCGGACGGGAGATGAAGCACGGCGGCTGGCAGCGGGATCAGAACAATATCCTCTTCCAAAAGGATATTTACCATTTCAGTGATGACGAGGTTCACCCGATACTATTGCCTGACGATAAGCCCGGGTTATTTAGTAACCGCCTTTTACATTATACCCATCATTCCATCGATGAATTTGTCGTCAAGGCCAACAAATACGCGACCTGGTCCGCCCGAAAGTATCTTCGTCATGGACGGAAAGGTGCTGCGGTTAATATCTTGTTTCACCCGGTCTTCAATTTCTGCAAGAATTACATATTTCGGCTGGGGTTTCTGGATGGGGTTCACGGTCTGATCTCGGCCGTCCTCTCTTCCTGTTACGTAGCCCAGAAATACGCCCGGCTCTGGGATTTGGCAAGGTGTAACCCGGAGGAAAAAAATAATTAAACCGCAGAGACAGTACGAATGACGAAATCCTCATTAGTAGCGCCGAAGGCGCTACGTTATAATTATGGATACCAAAGACCCGGATAAAGAGCCTGAATCCCCGCCGGAAGTATCATTCCATCCCCTTAATATCGGGCTTTGGCCTGGGATAAATACCCGGCTGATCCGGATCTCGACCCTGGTCTGGGCCTTTGTCGGTCTGGGGGTGGTGATCAGGAGCGTCCGTTATCTGGTCAAGTTTCCCATCTGGCCGGATGAAGCCTTTTTAGCGGCCAACTTCATCGATGCCGGGTGGAGGGATATGCTGGGAGCCCTGGACTATCATCAGGTAGCCCCGCTTCTCTTCGTCTGGGCTGAGTTCCTGGTAGTCAGGCTGATCGGTTTTACCGAATATTCTCTCCGGCTGCTCCCCTTTATCTGCGGGATCGGGAGTGTCTTTCTTTTTCTTCACCTCTGCCGCCGGATTTTAAAAGGCTCTCCGCTCCTGCTCGCCACCGCCATATTCGCGGTATCCTATTATCCCATCCGGCACGGCGCGGAGATCAAGCCCTATGCTGTCGATCTCTTCATCTCCCTGATTCTGACAATTATGGCGGTGGAGTGGCTGAGGAAACCATCCCGAACCGGATGGCTCTGGGGACTGGCCGGGATAACTCCTCTGGCTATCGGAATTTCCTTCCCGGCAGTATTTGTAGCGGGGGGTGTCAGTCTCGGCTTATTATTCCGGATATTTTCCGGAGGGGGCAAAAAAAGCCGGAGATTAACCCCCTATATCATCTTCAACCTGGCCTTGATCGGGGCCTTCATTCTCTTCTTTACCATCTCCATCGGAGTACAGTATAAGTCCGAGGCGTGGCTCCACGGTCCCGATCCGAAAACCGAGACCTTTAACGACGCCAGCGCCTGGGTAAAAGCTTTTCCTCCTTTCGATAATCCTATCCACCTAGCCTTATGGCTTATTGATCTCCATACCGGCAACATGTTCGCCTACCCCAACGGGGGGATGAACGGAGCCAGCACCATGACCTTCATCTGCTTTATCACCGGGGCGCTGGTTCTGCTCAGAAGGAAACGCGGGAAAGTATTGATCATCCTGATCGCGCCTTTTCTGCCGGCATTTATCGCCGCCGCCCTTCATAAATATCCCTACGGTTATAACACCCGCTTTACCCTTTATCTGGCCCCGGCCATCTGCCTCCTGGCCGGCCTGGGAGCGGCCCGGTTGATGGCTTTTATCCGTCCGGACCGGACCCGCCGTATAGTTTTTGCCGCCTTCCTGCTTATCCTGGCCGTTTCCGGAGCGGGAATAATAATAAAAGATCTCCTCCAGCCTTACAAGAAAGTGGAGGATATGAACAGCCGTGACTATGGCCGCCGGTTATGGAGAGAAGAAGGGCGAAACGCTGAACTGGTCTGCGTTTACCGGGATCTGGGGCTGGAATTCTTCCCCCGATTATTTCAATGGGGCCATTCCGCCCGCTACCTCTGTAATCAGGTCATCTATTCTCCCGAACACCGGTATGGTCCCCGAACTATCCGATGGGATAAGATATCCCGCGATCACCCCCTCCGTTGTGTTATTTTTTCCGTCCCGGACTGTTATGAGCCGTATGCCTCCCGCGATGATGACGCCTGGAATAAGTGGCTGAACAATATGGAAAAGAGATATGAAATATCCGGCTACCAAAAAGATGAGCTCAACCCCGGGATAGAATCACATGATGAGATTTATGAGATCTATGATTTCGTACCTAAAACCGCGGGGTCGGCAGGGGAGGACCCAGCAGGGATGGGGGGGCCTCTTCCTCCGGATTAATCTTCTTCGGGGTATCAGTCCGCGGGGAAAAATCAGAGCAGGTATCGGTCGCCTCAACTTCCCGGTCATGGAGAACACACTTCTGGACAAACGGGTTGATCACATAATGCCGGCAGCGATGACAGAGCTTCTTCAGCTCTCTGTCATTGACCCATCCGGGGGGACGCTCCTTTATGACCTCCGGTTCTTCTTCCACAAACTCATACCCGCAGAACGCGCAGGTTTTAATCTCGCCCATCAGCGTGAATCCATCGTACTTCTTAATAACCTTAACCGCTGACTCCTGGCGGCAGGCAGGACAGAATATCTTTTTCGAACTGAAGTTCATAATAGAACTTAGCGCCTTCGGCGCAATCTCGTAGTGCAGGACTTCAGTCCTGCCCAACGAAGGCAGGACTGAAGTCCTGCACTACGAACTTATTAAAATTCCGAAGCAGGAACTTAGCTCCGCAACTATTTTTGACAGGATTAACAAGATTTACAGGATAAAAAACAAATGATTTAGGTGAGAGATTGAACGGTCCTCCTCTCTATCCTGTTGATCCTGTTATCCTGTCTAATTATTGTAATTCCGAAGTAATGAATTTTCTTGATTAATATATCCGAACTGTTCTTCCGAAGCCAGCATATTTTTTTCACTTCACACGCTTCTCTTAATCAATATTCTCCGGGCCTCTACAGCAGGTTAAACTAATCTCCTTTTACCTGTGATGCGACATATCCTCTGTCGCATAATGCGACATCATTCGTCCCGAAACTCACTCAATCTTCATCTCCCCGGATTTTTTTATTCGTTGCCGATCAGCTGATTGCGACGATCTTCATCCCCGACTAAAATATCTGGCATGGTTATTGCTTCATATAAATTGTTCTTTTACCTGTTCCCATATTCGGTGGGGAACATAAATATAGTCATTACCGGAGAAAGGATGATAATAATTATGATAGCCGAGAAAACACCCTCCGCGGTAATGGCAGCAATAACAGGAGGATGCCCATGAAATTATGGAGCATAGTAGTTGTTCTGGCCGGGTTGCTGGCAATTCCAGTAACATCCATTCAAGCGGCGGAATCTCATCCGACCAACTCTTCCGGTGATTTTAAAGATCAGGAAGACGCCATGAAAGCCGCCGGCATCTGTTTTTTTCAGGGTTCCAGTAACTGCGGGATAGGGAACAACTTTGAAGCCTGGAGTGAGTGGTATGATTTTGAACAGTTGCCTTTTACGGTAAGTACAGGCCGTTTCCGCTACCTATACGTTAAATGGAAAGAACACCATGTAGCCAACAGAGCTGTTGTTTCCATGCTAATTGAATATAGCCGGGATGGGGGAGGCACCTGGCAGCCTCTCGTAGCTAATACATACTCATCCGGGCTTGCCTCATCAGCCTGGCAGGAGACGGTTACGGTTTTACCTATTACCTTCCCTTCTGCTCATAGTCCATTCGATTTAAGTCCCCTCGTAGTCAGGGCAGGTATTACTATCGATGAATGCTGCACCGGAAAGATCGGGCCTTACGGCGGCGGGTTATATATTAAGGAGATAAAGGTAACTACAGAAAGGCCTTAGGAGGTCGCCCGGCGGCTTATTTGAGTAAGGTTTCAGTGAACCCCGTCCTCTCGTAGCGACTGCCTTTAGGCTGCCACACGATGGCGACCTGAAGGTCGCCGCTACGAGCACGGGGCAACGTGGTTCACTGAAACCTTATATATTTGAACCACGGAGACGCAGAGAGCACAGAGAAGGATTAAAAAACCTGACTAGCTAGACCTTACTCGAAAACCTTTTTAACCACGAAGGTCACGAAGAACACGAAGAAAGACAAAGAGAACTATAAAAGTTTTCCTTGTTTTTTTTCATATTTCTTCGTGACCTTCGTGGTTAATTTTTAGTTTTTTGAGCACAAAAAGTTAAAGAACACCTTTTCGAGCACGGTCTAGCTAATTGTGCTTCTTCGCATTCCCGGAATAAATCGAACTCAATCAATACAATTTTATTTTTTCTCTGCGTCTCTGCGGTGAATCTATCTTTCATTAAGGTTTTTCTGGGCCAGCAGCGCGCCATCGAGTATGGCTTCATAACCTGTGCAGCGGCAGAGATGCTTATCCAGAGCGTTAATAACCTCTTCCCGCGATGCGGCCGAGTTTTTATTAAAGAGAGCGTATAACTCCATTACGATTCCCGGCATGCAATACCCGCACTGGACCGCGCCGGCATTGATCAGCGCCGTCTGGATGGGGTGAAGATTTGTCCCCTCCGATACCCCTTCGATGGTGATTACTTCTTTTCCCTCCAGTTTCTTGGCCGGGAAGGCACAACTCTTGGTAGCCTCCCCATCCACGACCACCACGCAGGCTCCGCAGGAGACATCATCGCAGCCCCGCTTGGTCCCGGTCAGGTTGAGATATTCTCTCAGCACATGAATCAGCTTCTCCCACCCCTCAATCTCCACCGTCCTCTTCTTCCCATTAACAGTAAAAGTAATTTTCTCCGGCATGATCTTTTTCCTTTTATTGTAAGATTAATCAGACGGATCGGTCGGATCCGACCGATCCGTCTGATGTTGAACGTTGAAAGTTGAACGTTGAGCGTTGAACGTTCAGCCTTTTATCGCTTCCATTATCCTCTCCGGTGTCACCGGGATCTCATAGAAATCAACCCCGATCGCGTCATATATGCCGTTCAGAATCGCCGGAGCGACCGCGACCAGGGGATGTTCCCCGATCCCGCGGGCCCCAAACGGTCCGATCTCTCCCGGGGTCTCGACAAACTCTACCGTCTGCTTCTTCGGCGCGTTCTTGAGAGTGGGAAACTTGTACTTGCGAAACATCGGGTTAAGAGCTTTCCCGTTCTCATCGAACTTCAGCTCCTCATAGAGCGAAGCGCCGATACCCATCATCACCCCGCCGACCACCTGACCCCTGATCTGGATCGGATTGATCACCTGACCCACGTCAAAACAGGAGGCAAAGTGTTCGATAATGATCTCCCCGGTCTCCTTGTCGATCTTCAGTTCGCAACCCTGGGCTCCGAAGGTATAGGTGATCCCCATAATTCCCTGGCCATTGGCGTCCGGATTGGACTGCCGGGGGAGCCGGGCATCGGCGGTGGTATGAACCACCTCTCCAATGGTCTGCCCGTCGTCATAGGTATATCCCCTCCCCAACTCCGGAACCGGTATCCGGGCGGTAGGATCCGATCTGACAAAGACAAAATCACCGTCATAGTCGAGCCGGTCGACCCCGACCCGGAGGACCTGGGAGGCGGTCTCTTTCAGTTTACGGATCGCCTTATTAGCCGCCCGCACCACCGCCTTCCCCCCCTGGGTGGTGAACATGGAGCCGATCGTCTGCCATTCCCAGGGGGAGAACTGGGTATCGATCTCAGTATAGACCCGGATTCGGGAGGGATCGATCTGGAGAGCTTCGGCGGCGACCAGTCGGACCACATTTCTCAAGCCCTGTCCTACCTCGGCGCCCCCCATATTGATCGAGACGGATCCGTCGACATTGAACTTCAGATAGCAGCTCTTCGACGAGAAGGGCGCGCCCTTGGGGGTCTTCATCATGGCGGCGAATCCCCGGCCGTAGTAATATTTATCGTCTTCCGATATCTCTTTCGGATGGGAAAATACAACATCCTGAATAATCCGGGCGCATTTCTTCACATTACCGTTGGTCTTGTTGACCGTCTCTCCCAGTGAGGTTACTTTCCCCGGCCCCAGGTAGTTCTTCTCCCTCAGCTCAAATGGATCCATCTCAAGCTTGCGGGCCAGGATATCCATCATCCGCTCCATCGCTAACTGGGACTCCTGATGGCCGTATCCCCTGAAGGCCCCGACCGGCGGGGTGTTGGTGTAGACCGAGTAGCCGTCAAGATAGCAGTTGGGATATTCATAGGTACCGGTCGAGTTGTGGGTAGCGGCGATCAGCACGTGCACCCCGGTATCGGCTGAGACGCCGGTGGTGTGAAGAATCTCGGTCTTCAGAGCAACCAGTTTGCCGTTCTTCTTAGCTCCGATCTTGATCCGGGTGCGGATGCCGTGCCCGAGCAGGGTACTCAGGAAATCTTCCTTCCGGGTCGCGACCCATTTAACCGGACGCCCCGTCACCTGGCTGGCGATAAAGGCGATGGTCTGCTCGACCGTGATATCGGATTTGTAGCCAAAACATCCCCCCAGCTCCGGGATATGGACCCGGACATCGCAGACCGGAAGGCCATAGACCCGGGCCAGTTCTTCCCGGATGATGAACGGGCAGATCGAAGACGACCAGGCCTCAATAGTGCTATCCTCGTGGAACCAGACAATCGCTCCATGCGGCTCGATCGCGGAACAGGAACCCAATGGATAGTTAAACTCTCCCTCAATCACTACGTCGGATTTTTTAAAGCCCTTCTCCACATCGCCCTTCTTCACGGTATAACGGTTGGCGATATTCGTCCCTCCGATCGGTTCGATCCCCGGAAGATGCCAGAACTCGCCGCTATCTTCATGGATCAGAACGGCATCGTCTTTCAGAGCATCCCGGGCATCGGTGTAGACCGGCAGAGGATCATACTCAACTTTAATCTTCTTGACCGCCAACCGCGCCTGATGGAGGGTCTCGGCGATCACCGCGGCCACGGGATGGCCGATATAACTAACCTTATCAACCGCGATCGGGGTCAGATCCCGGATATTGTCTCCATAGACCAGATCACACCCCTCTCCAGTCACTACTTTTACTACCCCTTCGCATTGCTCCGCTTCAGAGGTATCTATGGAGATGATCTTCGCGTGAGCGTAATCCGGCCGCAGAATAGCCACGTGGAGCATTCCGGGGAGTTTAATGTCATCAAGAAACTGTACCCGGCCGGTAATCTTAGCGGCGACATCAGGCCGGGTAATATTTTTTCCAATATATTTGAATCCCATTTTTTCTTCTCCTTATAAGTTATCGCCTTCGGCGCTAACTTAATGGAAGTGCATTGAAATCAATGCCGTTTGCTGGTTTAATTATTTAATCGCACTATAATATCTATTTTCAGGGACCACAAAAATATAATATACAGAGATCGCGGGAAAATTCCCATATTATTTTTGCATCCCGAGGCTTTGTCTGGTATTAATCTAGGCAGTGGGGAGTAGGGAGTGGGCAGTGGAAACAATTTAAAAGGGGCCAAGGAAGGGGGAAAAGAAAGTTGAGGGTTGATCGTTGACAGCCCTGCCCGCCGTAGCCTTGGCAGAGGTTGGTTGACGGAGAAAAACCAAACTAAGTTGGCATCATTTTTACCACTTTTCAAATTCGCGTAATTCGCGTAATTCGTAGTTTATTAAAGGGGGGGAGGGAGGGGGAGCTTCCCGGGGAGCTTCTACAATTGAATCGCTTTTTCGCGGCTAAAAATGGTATTATACCAC
>CAKZYZ010000006.1 GCA_937885075.1 uncultured bacterium
TGTTATGTGATGATCCTGATCCTTTTAATACATAGTGTTGTCTTGTAACTCTTGCTTAACGTGTAGCTTATAGTGAAGTGATTTTTTATTGTTTTTTTTTTTATTGTTTTGATTATTTTTTTTTTTTTTTTCAAGCAGAAGACGGCATACGAGATATATCAGTGTGACTGGAGTTCAGACGTGTGCTCTTCCGATCTCGATACTAATTGAATAATGTGATACTTTACAACTTGGATGATGTTACTGCCGGGTGCTTTCTATTGTGACACAGTCTGAATGACAAAATCGGTGCGTTTATGGGGTTTTCGTTCAGACACTAGATAGGCTTATTCCGTCAATCGTATGACCAATTCACTCATCGCTTGATAGTGGCTTCCCGGCCAGTAGATCTTTTTGCAGGCGGTGCAGATACGAAACTCGTTAAAGGCCAATTTCGTCTTCGGAGGAAGACGGTCCAGGATATTCTCCTTGGGGATCTCTTCCAGCAGCCCATTGCAGGATATGCATCGGCCGAAAGGTTTTATCAGGCGGAAGAGGTCGAACCGTATCAGTACCTCTCGAGACTGTTCTTCCGCCTCTTCCGACCTCACCCAGTAGCCGTGAGTGACCAGGGTGTTCTTGAGGATCCCCCGGTCGCGGGTCAGAATGATACGGTCTTCCCGGAGAGCGATTCGCACGATCTCGGGATCATCATAATCGTTCCGGTAGAGGGTGTCAAAGCCCAGCATTCTCATAATTCGGGCTAATTTACCGAGGTGAACATCGAGGATAAAGATTGGATCCCGGAGGGGTTTCGCCCTCAAGCGGATGAGCGGGGTAATGTCGAAGCTTTCAAAGACCGGGTAGACAGAGACGCGGTCTCCCGGCCGCAGCCGGTAATCGAAGCCCACCGAGTTCCCGTTGACCAGGATAATGTCAACCGCGGTGTGGGGTACTCCGATCGCCTCGATCGCGTCTTTTATCGCGGGGCTTCCCTTGAAAATATAGGTAAACGTCTTCTGCCGACGCCCGGGATCGAGGAAATCGTTCAGCTCGGCATAAAATCGGAACTTGGCCGATTGTATTATGTTTTGATTTGAAGGTGTCACTTTTTGCTTGTTAAAACTTCTTCTTCCCCCAGCCTCCCCCCCCCCTTTTATGACAGGACCATTGCAGTCAGGACTATTAGCCTCGCCTCGGTCCCTTTGTCAAACCGCGAATCTCACGAATCTACACTAAGAGTAAAAATAAGATCCCTTGAGATATAAGACCATTTATGAGTAATATTATACGTATTGCTATAATAAACAATTAGGAAAGTTTATTTGAACTAAGTTACCCCCGCCACCGGCGGGGGTAATTTGAGGAGAATGTTATGTATGTAAAGAATGGACAGGAGAGAAGACTGGCGGTGCTGATTGACGCGGATAACGCTTCGCCGGCTATTATTGAACTTCTGGTGGCCGAGATCTCGAAATATGGGGTGGCTACCGTCAAACGGATCTACGGGGATTGGACCTCAACCAACTTGAGCGGGTGGAAGAAGGTTCTGGCGAGTTTCGCCATCCATCCCATTCAGCAGTTTCGTCATACTGTCGGCAAGAACGCGACCGACAGCGCCCTGATTATAGACGCGATGGATCTGCTCTATACCAAGAGATTCGACGGGTTCTGTATTGTCTCCAGCGACAGCGACTTCACCCGTCTGGCTTCCCGGATCCGGGAAGAAGGGGTGATTGTCTATGGATTCGGGGAGCGCAAGACTCCGGATTCGTTTGTAAGCGCCTGTGACAAGTTCATATTCACCGAGATCCTGAAGCCGAAGAGAGTGGTCCGGAAAAGCTCCGAGAAAAAGACAACCGGAACTTCCGGACGCAAAGACGCGGCCGCGTTGAAGAAAGATGAAAAATTAGTATCTATCTTATACGACGCGGTTGAGGCGGTAGCCGATGATGACGGTTGGGCCCGTCTGGCTATAGTGGGGTCAAAAATATCTAACCAGTATCCTTCCTTTGATTCGAGAAATTACGGTTACGCGAAATTAAGTTCACTTATCCGGGTGATCGACCTCTTTTCGGTATCCAAACGGCAGGAAGGTACCGGGCATAAGTACACCGTTATTTATATCCGGCGGAAGTAATTTGACAGGTAGTATCGTCCTTCACTCCGTTTCGGACTTGTAGGATCAGAATGCCTCCGGCATTCTTTGTAGGAATTGGAGGATCGCTCCGCTTGCAGTTATCCAAGCCCCGCACGTATTATCTGCGGGGCGATACTAAATAAATTCGCGAACAGAGTGAGCTGATTCACTGTTTCGGAAATTAAATAAACCGCGGATTAAACGGATTAAGCGGATTTTTTAACTTTAGGCACTTTTCCGCCGGAGGCGGATCAGCCTCTGGCTGAAGCGCATTTCGCACTTTAGGCACTTTTAACTTTGCCCGAGCCGAAGGCGAGGGCTATGTTCTATGTACAGTCTGATAATATTTGATGCTGACGGTACACTGCGCCGTTGTACGGTTCCCGGGCAGGTCTGCCCAAATGCTGATGACCAGTGGGAACTTCTCCCCAATGTGAAAGAGAATCTTTCCGGCATCAGTTGGGGTGTTCCGGGGAACGGCCGGGTCGCCTTCGGCATCGCCAGCAATCAGGCCGGGATCTCAAAAGGTTATCTCACCGAAGAGACCGTGTACCGGTTGCTGGTGGATATGGCAACCGCGGTGGTGGGGTTTCGCCCGATCGAAGGTTCCATACGTTTCTGCCCTCATGGCAGGAGTGAGGGCTGTAAGTGCCGTAAGCCCGCTCCGCTTATGCTGGAGCAGTTGATGGAATTCTGGGGGGTAGAACCGGAGCAGACCTTATTTGTCGGGGATATGGAGAGTGATCGATTGGCGGCGGAGAATGCCGGGTGTGATTTTAAGTGGGCGTGGGAGTCCGGAGGATTCAGCCTTCGCGATTATCCGGGGGGGTAAATGCTATTCGGAAAAAATATATAAGCTGGCTTTACGCTGAGTTGCCGGATCTGGTGGGGAGAAATATTCTCTCGCCGGAAGCCGCCGGTCGGTTGCGGGAGTATTACGGTGGATTCGGGAGGGAAGGGAAGAGGAATATCGCGTCCACCGCCTTTGCTATCCTGGCCGCGATTTTGATCGGTTCGGGGATAATCCTTCTCCTGGCCCATAACTGGGATGATCTATCCCGGGAGATCAGGGCGGTTATCTCATTCGTTCCCCTGGTATTCGCGCAGGTTCTGGCCGGCTGGGGGATCTGGCGGGGAAAAGATTCCCGGGGCTGGAAGGAGGGTATCTCGATCTTCTGGATGCTGGCTATGGGATCATCTCTCTCCCTGATATCCCAGACCTATCACCTCTATAATGACCCCGATACCTTTACCCTGACCTGGATGCTCTTGAGTATTCCGATCTCCTACCTGATCGGCGGCGGAGCGATTATCCCGCTCTATCTGCTGGGGATTACTATCTGGACCGGTATGACTCAGTCTCTCGGAGGACACCCGACCTTCTTCTGGCTTCTGATCTCGCTTCCGCTCCCCTATATCTGGGCGATCAGCAGAAAGGCCCCCTATCGGTCGGGACCGGTTCTCCTCCGGGCCTCTTTCACGATCTCCCTTATTATCGGAACCGCGATCATCCTGGCCGATGTTCTTGATGAGTACTGGGTACTTATCTTCAGCTCGATCTTCGCGATCACTTATCTGGTGGGGCGCATCTGGTTTGAAGAAGCTCCGCGCCGGGTCGGTCTTCAGCCTTTGCGGGCTATCGGTTCGTCCGGGTTGCTGGTTATAGCCATTTCCGCGACCTTTAAATCTTCCTGGAAAGATTTTGCCCGGCAGGAATCTTTCTCCTTCAGCCCCGAGATAATATTAACCCTGGTTCTCCTGGCAGGAGCTATCTGCCTTTTCCTTCTCTGTCTGGTTAGGTTCAAGGGGTCGGGGGGGTTATTGGGGTCGATGGTGCTGGTCGCCCTGGCCGGTACGGTTCTGGCCCGGTCCGGAGCAGCGATAGGGATCAATATCGTTCTCTTCACCGCCTATGTCTTTGTCCTGGGATTGGCCAATCTGCTGAACGGGATTAAAGAACGGAATATCGGGCTTATCAATCTCGGTATGGTGATTATCTGCCTTCTAATCGTGGTCCGATTTTTTGACAGCAATCTGAGTTTTACCGTCCGGGGGGTAGCCTTCATCGTTACCGGGATCGGTTTCCTCATCACCAATATTATTATCCTGCGGAAAAAGTAATGAGAAAAAAATACTGGATATTTGGTGCTTTCATCCTGCTGGCGATTCTTCAGATCGCCGTCTCCGCTTCCCGGATCAGGAAGTGGGAGGATGTCCTCCGGACCGGAACGCAGCTCCGGCTCCGGACCAGGCCGGTCGATCCCTACGACGCATTTCGGGGCCGGTATATGGCCCTTGATTTTGAAGAAGAGATAGTGTCTGCCAAACTCGGACCTGATTTAAAATGGGGGGATGAGGTATATGCTCTCCTCCGGGAAGACGAAGAGGGATTTGCTCGGATCGAGAAGCTCGTAAAAGTTAGACCGACACAGGGGGGTTACCTCCGGGTCAAGGTATCATATCTGGGTTACTCCGATAAAAAGATTCATCTCCAGTTTCCTTTTCAGCGCTTTTACCTGGAGGAGGCGATCGCTCCGGCTGCCGAGCAAGCCTACCGGACCAGCAATAGTGAGGATGAAAAGGATGCCTATGTAACCGTCCGGATCAAGGACGGTTATGGTGTTCTGGAGGGGTTATTCATCGGTGGGAAACCAATCGTGGAATTCCTCCGGGATGAAGAGGCCAAAGGCGAGGGTGGGTAATCCCCGGAATTAACAGATAGCTCCCGATGTCGCGGGCATTATCGGAGATAAATCCTTGTTGAATTATCGGCGGATGTGAATATCAATACCATACTCGGGAAATCAATAATAATTAAGTAAGGTGTCACCGGAATTAAAAGAAAAGAGCAAAGGGAAGACTTGACCCCTAATTCTGTATAAAATTAGGCTGACAAATAATCCCGGAAAATCTATATTTCGGTGAATTGTGTTAAAATCTGTGCTCAATTGTGCCACGTGGCACAATATCGTGTAAAAAAAGGAGAGGAGATATGAAACTGCTGATGATCGATCGGGATAAGATCAAGGTGGAGGGGTATCGGCTCCGGTTTAAAAGCGGGAGGATGGATATTGGAGAGATGGTCAAATCGATCAAGATTCACGGACTGCTCTGCCCGATTGTCGTATCGAAGAAAGGAGATCACTTCAAACTGATTGCCGGGGAGAGAAGACTGGCCGCGATGGATCAACTCGGGTGGAAGAAGATCCCCGCCATCGAAAAGGAGAGTGAGGGGGGCGCGGATATTCTTATCATGGGGCTGGTGGAAAATATTGTTCGGCTCAATCTATCTCCTCTGGAACGGGCCATGGCGATGCAGGAGATTATAGAAAATTATAGATATACCCAGGAACAACTGGCGGAAGAACTGGGGGGGTACTTTGTGGATTCGCCACGACAACAGACTGGGGGAGAGTCGCTTCCATAAATAATACCCCCTATTATGAAGCTTAGAGTGCTGATTTTGCCAGAAAAATGGGGGTTTAAGGAGTATCGTCTGCCCTGGCAAAATGTCTGCTAGGTTCTGCGATTTCCCCCTACCCCCCCTGCAGAAGATCTTCCGCTGCCAGGACTACCGCGTTGGCGGCGGGCATAAAGGATTGGTATGGCTGGGCGCTGTAACTTAGCTGGGAGATATCATTGACGGTGGAGCCGAGCTGGATGGCGTAGGTCAAGAGATCGATTCCGGCGGCGACCGGCTCCCCGCTCAAAATCTGCCCCCCGATCAGCTTTCCATCCTCCGCCCGGGCCACCAATTTTACCCGCAGCGGGGTAGTGCCCGGCATCATGGGAAATTTGCTGGTAGTCTCCCCGAATCCGACTTTGACCCTAATCACCCGGCTGGCCGCGTTCCGGGCAGTCAGGCCCGTTCCGCCGACGAAATACTTCCCTACCTTGGTGGCCCCGCCGTTATAGAAACCCTGGTAATGGCGTTCTCTCCCCAGCAGATTGTCGGCCAGGATCTTGGCCATGGGAACGGCGTTGGTGGCGAGCTTCCCGGAGATGATCTTGCCCGTGATGGCGCTGGTGAACTCCACGCAGTCTCCACAGGCGTAAACATCCGGGAGGTTGGTCTCCATCCGGGAGTTCACCTTGATCCCGTCTGACCCGACCTCCAGGGAGGTATCCTTAACCAGGGAGAGCTCCGGTCGGGATCCGGTAGCAAAGGCCATCAGCCCCTTGATAGGCAGGTTCTCCCCCAGGGAACACTCATCCAGATCATCGACATGGATTACCTCCCCGTTGTCGAGCTGGATATGCTCAACATATTCGTGCCCGCTTAAACTGGTGATTCGGGTATTGAGAATCACATGTACACCCTGCCGGATTAATTCCTCACGGGGCTTGATCATCATCTCCGGGTCGAGCATATTGGGGAGGACCGAACCCTCCGCGTCGATCAGGGTGGTCTTCACCCCAGCCGATTGAAAGACCTGGGCAAGTTCTACCCCGATCGCCCCGGCGCCCACTACAGCTACTTTTTTCAAACCGGCGTTTACCATTGCGAGAAACGTCCGCAGGTTGTTTTCCGTTTTAAACCCGGTTACCCCGCGGAGATTGATCCCCGGCAGGGGGGGGATAGAAGGGGTCGCGCCCGTGGCGATAACCAGCTTCTCATAAGTGATCTTTTCTCCACCGGCCAGTTGGAGGATCTTTTCCTGGAAGTCGATTACCTCCACCCGATCCCGGATCAGAGCTGCCCCGGCATCGGTGACAAGCTCGTCCTTCTTCAATGTCTTCTCGATCGGAATCAACCCCTCGATGACATAGGGCATGACACAGTAGATCATACTGTGATCCTCCGGCCGTATGACCGCTGTCTGGAATTTGCCCCCCAGCTTTTTTGCCTATGTGATTCCAACTGGTCCACCGCCGATAACCACGATCTCATATCTCTCCAGATTGTTCATTTAAACTCCTATTTAATTTGGATTACTATTTTTAGCTTCAGACAGGAATAATACTCCTGAATCAATCCATTAACAAGCCGGGAATGGTGAGTAACGATGGGGTTGCCTATGCTTGGCTACCTGATTCCCTATTCTTTTGGTCTTTGTTCGATCTTCTGTCTTTTGATGCCAGAAAAAGCGCTCCCCCCGCCAGGAAAAATATAACAATCGAAGCAATTCCAACCCGGGCGGCAATGGTACTCTCCGCTCCCAGGGAACGGACCAGGAGTGTGACTCCTCCTACAGTCAAGGGGCCGAGGACTGCCGCGAACTTTCCGATCATATTATAGAAGCCGAAGAACTCGGCCGATCTCTCCAGTGGTATCAGACGGGTGTAGTACGACCGACTCAGCGCCTGGATCCCGCCCTGGACCAGGCCGATCGCCGCTGCCAGAATGTAGAATTCAAAAGATGACCGGAGAAATGTACCCCAGATGGTAATCAGGATATAGCCCCCCAGAGCGATCAGGATCCCGCGCCGGGCACCGATCCGTTTCCCCAGGTATCCGAATCCCAGCGCGGCCGGGAAGCCGATGAATTGGGTCATCAGCAGCGCCTTGATCAGGGCCTCCGGCTCGAAACCGAGCGAACTCCCATAATCGACCGCCATCCGCACGATCGTATCCACGCCGTCGATATAGAGCCAGTAAGCGGCTAAAAAGAGAAAGACTGTTTTTAGTTGCCGGATCTCCCGGAAGGTCCGCCTCATCTGCCCGATCCCGGCCCGGACCGCCACCCAACCGGCCGCCCGACCCGGATCCCGTGTCTCCTTCACGAAACAGAGCAGCGGGATGGTGAAGAGCGCCCACCAGACCCCCACGGTTAGAAATGAGAACCGTATAGCTGCCGACTGATCGGCAAAGCCGAAGGTAGCGGGCTTCAGTGTCATCCAGACGTTGAAGGCGAAAAGCAGCCCGCCTCCCAGGTATCCCAGCGCGTAGCCGAGCGCCGAGACGGTATCCAGTCTTGACTTTCGGGCCACCGTCGGGAGGAGCGCGTCATAGAAGATATTGCTCCCCGAGAATCCGATTACGGAGAGGATGTAGAGAAGGCCGGCCAGGGGCCAGTTTCCCCGCGAGACCAGGCAGAGCAGAACGGTCATTACTACACCCAGATAAGAGAAGGAGACGAGGAAGCGCTTTCTGGCTGAACCACGGTCGGCGATCGCTCCCAGAAGCGGTGCCATAAGTGCCAGCACGATCCCGGCGATCGAGTTGGCCAGTCCCAGTCGGGCCGTACTGACGGCGGTATCGGCTCCGGCGGACCAGTAGTTCTTGAAGAAGAGCGGAAAAAACCCGGCCATCACCGTAGTGGCGAAGGCCGAGTTAGCCCAGTCGTAGAGTGCCCAGCCGAAGATTGCTTTTCTGTTTCCGGTTGTCACATCGCAAGAACCTTTTACTTCTATTCCCGACGGATATTATTCATCACGAAAAATTGCCCCGAATTCATCGGAGGTCACGAAGAATATCATGTTTGTTTGGGAAGTATTGTGTTATTATTCAAAATCGCTAAGTATTTGAAATGCTGATAAAAATGCGCTTTAGTCATTAGGATAAACCCAAAAGATTTGCATTCTTGATATCATTCATTTATGGAGATCCCTTTGAGTAATGAAGCATCTAAAAAAATCTGGTTTTTATATTGACACGCCTCCGTTGTGGTGCAATAGTTACAATAACAATACCCGCCAAGCCTCTGACCTTTGGTCATGCTCAAATCGGCGGGTTACTCTTTTTAGGGGAAGGCTATGAGCTACAGCAAATCGCCCAGGACCTACGAAGAGCAACTTTCCATCCTTGAATCCCGTGGTCTGGTGATTCCCGATAGAGCGACTGCCCTGCATTGTCTTGAACACTACAATTACTATCGCATCTCCGCTTACCGTTTTACACTGACTGAACGCGGCAATCCGGATCGCTTTCTCCCCGGAACAACGTTTGAACAGTTATGGAGTCTCTACTGCTTTGATCGTCTACTCCGCTTGCTGCTCACCGAAGCCGTAAGAATGGTTGAGATATCAGTCCGTGCTCATTGGGCTTATGTACTTGGTCGTGGCTACGGCGCGTTAGCTTACGAGAAACCCACTGTCTTTCGCAATCCTCAGCGACACACTGATGTTTCACGATTACAGTGAGTCTTCCGCGGCGCCAACCTGCCGCTCTCGTCGCGAGCCTGAATCCAGAGGAAAACCGGCGGGTGTACAACACACGTGCCTTATTAGCTCATATCGTTGATATCGTAGAGCCGGAGAACTGCTGGAAGAACCGGATGCTGGCTTTACTGCGGTCCCAAGCAGTACCCGTAACAAAATATATGGGTTTCCCCGAGGACTGGGAAAATTGCCCGGTTTGGAAAGGCGCGGTGTAAGATCTCGACAGGGGATCGAAGATGATTATATAATGGTTAAAACAATTGGCTCCAGCATTTCTCACCATCCGATACGATAGGATAAAGATTATATCTCTGATCCTGATAAGGGAATAAAATGAAATCTTATTTTGCCCACAGCCACGAAAATCGTCCGAGAGATGAATGGCAACTATTGGAAGATCATTTAATTAATGTTGCTAAACTTTCTGGGGAATTCGCCGGGGAATTTGGCTCAACCGGTTGGGGCTATCTGGCAGGACTTTGGCATGATATAGGTAAATATTCTCCTTCATTTCAAAGTATGATTGGTTCAACCAGCGATAATCTGGATAATCATGCCTCAAAATGCGGCAAAGTCGACCATTCGACGGCCGGGGCTATACATGCAGTTGAAACATTGGGTATAGCTGGGCGAATTCTTTCCTATTTAATCGCGGGGCATCATGCTGGGTTGCCGGATTGGCAAAGCGCCGGGACTGGTATGGCCGCTCTGGTCCAGCGCCTCCAAAAAATAGACCTTTTAAACGAAGTAAAAAAGGTAGTACCTCCTTCAAATATTTTTTCCGGTGAAATGCCGGTTGATCGTCCCCGTCCGGGAGCCGATCCCGCCTTATGGATAAGGATGCTGTTCTCTTGCCTGGTTGATGCCGATTTTCTTGACACCGAACGGTTCTATGACCTTAAAAAAAATCAAAAAAGGGAGGGGTATTCAACCATTGAAGAACTTCTCCCGAGTTTCAAAGAATACATGGAAAGAAAATTATCCACACTGAAAAGCCCTAAAAGTTCTATTAACCGAATCCGAGTGGATATTCTTAATCAATGTAAAATGAAAGCCGAAAATGACCCTGGTATTTTTACTTTATCGGTTCCCACTGGAGGCGGTAAGACTCTCTCCTCAATGGCATTTGCTCTCCGCCATGCCATGGTTCATAAGAAACAACGAATCATCTATGTGATCCCATACACCAGTATTATTGAACAGACCGCAGATCAATTCAGAGAAATTTTTGGCGATTCCGTGATTGAGCATCATAGTAATGTGGTGGAGGATGATGAAAAGAATGAATTAAGTCGAGTCAGACTTGCTTGTGAGAATTGGGATGCTCCAATCATCGTTACAACCACTGTTCAGTTTTTTGAGTCTCTATTCTCCTGCAAAACAAGTCGATGTCGGAAACTTCATAATATCGTAAATAGTGTTATTATCCTTGATGAAGTCCAGCTTCTTCCTTCCGAATATTTAAACCCCATTCTCTTTGCTATAAAAGAATTGAACAAAAACTATGGAGTAACTTTTTTGCTGAGTACGGCAACCCAGCCGGCTTTTTCCCCTCAAGAGGGACCAGATTTTTCTTTCCCTGGTCTTTCGGATACGATTGAAATAATTGAAGCCCCCGATGTACTCCATCGGGAACTAAAACGAGTCACCATAGAACTTCCCAAAGATTTGAACTTGTCAATTTCATGGTCGGATCTGGCCGATGAATTACAGCAATATCCAACTTTTCTCTGCATTGTGAACCGCCGGGATGACTGCTTTAACCTGCATGCCATGATGCCGGAGGGGACGTACCATCTATCCGGACTAATGTGTGGAGCTCACCGATCAAAAGTTATCAAGGAAATAAGAAATAATCTTATCGCCGGTATTCCTACCAGGGTTATCAGTACCCAGGTGGTTGAAGCCGGAGTAGACTTTGATTTTCCGGTTGTCTATAGAGCTCTGGCGGGGCTTGACTCCATCGCTCAAGCCGCCGGGCGATGCAACAGGGAAGGCAAGCTTGCTGATGGAAAAGTTGTGGTTTTCATTCCTCCCAGCACATTTCCGGTAGGTTATCTTCGGCAAGCCGGCGAAATCGGCCGACGATTACTGTCTGAAGATTATATTGACCATTTAGCTCCAGAACGATTCTATGCTTTTTTCAAGGAACTTTACTGGATTCAGGGAGACAATCTTGATCGTCACGGCATCCTTCGACTTCTGGCCCAGGATGCCGAATTACGTTTCAGTTTTCGGTTCGCTTCCCGGAAATTTAAAATAATAAAAGATACTCAGGTTTCAGTTCTGGTCAGATATAAAAAAGGTTCGGAATTAATAGATCTTTTGTATAGAATTGGTCCAAGTCGGGAACTAATGAGAAAACTACAGCGATACGTGGTAAATATCCCACTATATCTTATCGGGAAGTTGGTTGATGCGGGAAGCATTGAAGAGCTGAGAAACTGCCCGGGGACGTATGTCCAGATCAGCCATATTTTTTATCATCCGGTTACAGGAGTCCAGTATGATGTTGATGCTCCCTGTGATCCGGAATCATTGATGCCTTAATATATTAATATTAAAGGAGAAGTGATGAATGAACTGAAGAATAAAAGTGAACCGTTTCGTTTGCTGGTCTGGGGGAGAAACGCCTGTTTCACTCGTCCTGAAATGAAAGTTGAACGAGTATCATATGATGTCATGACTCCCTCCGCTGCTCGGGGTATCCTGGAGGCAATCCTCTGGAAACCGGCGATCAGGTGGAGGGTTACGGAGATAGATTTGTTGAATCCTATCCGATGGGAGTCGGTTCGGAGGAATGAAGTAGGTGAAGTAATCCGTACCGGTACTGTTAAAACCGCGATGAAACGAGGTCGCGGAAATCTGGGGATATATATCGAGAAGGAACGTCAGCAACGAGCCGGGCTTTTTCTGAGAGATGTAAAATATATCATCCACGCGTTTTTAGAAATAACCAAAGAAGCGGGCGATTCCGATAATGTCGTCAAATTCCAGGAGATGTTTTTACGTCGAGTGCAAAAGGGTCAATGTTTCCATCGTCCTTATCTTGGATGTCGCGAATTCGCGGCCCATTTCAAACTGATAAAAAAATATGATCAATTGCCGGAATTACTGGATGAGACGCGTGATCTGGGCTGGATGCTCCTGGACATGGATTATTCCAAAGAAGCGCCCGAAACATGTTTCTTCCAAGCTAAACTGGAGAAAGGACGATTAAAGGTTCCCCTGCTGGAGTCACGGGAGGTGCGGTCATGATTCTCCAGGCTTTAAGCGCATATTACCGGCGGCTCAAAGCAGATGAAAATTCAAACATAGCTCCTCGCGGTTTTGAAAAAAAGAGAATCCCATTCATTATTGTTCTGGATAACAAAGGAAACTTTCAAGGGATTGTCGATACCAGAACAGGTGAAGGGAAAAAAACGATTGCCCGGGAATATCTTGTTCCTCATGGGGTAAAAAAGTCCGTAAATATAGCCGCAAATTTATTGTGGGATAATCAGGCGTATGTTTTCGGTATTCCTCGCCCCGATCCCAAAAAAGATGCTGAAAGACTTAAGAAGCGTGCAGTTTTACAGCATCAGGCGTTTATAGAACGGATCCGACAAACCCCCTCAATAATGGAGGATGAGGCAGTCTCCTCGGTATTTAACTTTTTAAGTGAGGGAAATTTCGAGAAGGTAATCCAGCATCCTTTATGGGAGGAACTCGAGGCAAGTGGAGGAATTATTAGTTTTCAAATTGAAGGTTATAATAAACTGGTTTGCCAGGGAGAAGATGTTACCGCTGCGGTAAATAATATGCTGGATATGGAAGACGGCCCAGAAAGGCAATGCTTGATCGATGGAAACCTGAATACTCCCGTTCGTCTTCATACCGCCATTAAAGGGGTATGGGGAGCACAATCAGTCGGAGCCAATATTGTTTCATTTAATTTGAATGCTTTTAATTCTTATGGGAAAAAGCAGGGTTACAACTCGCCGATTGGGGGAGAAGCGGAGTTTGCTTATACGACAGCTTTAAACGAACTTCTTGCGCGGGATTCGCGTCAACGGATCCAGGTTGGAGATGCCAGCACGATATTCTGGGCGGAAAGGAAACACGAAATAGAACCCATCTTTGCCGAGATGTTCGGAGTGCAACCCAAGGGAGAATCCGATCAGGATAATGTTGCCATACTCTCCCTCTTCTCCGCGCCGAAATCAGGGGCGCCTCCGGTTGAGGAGGAGCCCACTTCTTTTTATGTATTAGGGCTTGCTCCTAATGCTGCTCGTATTGCAGTTCGTTTTTGGTATGCGGGGACTGTCAAGGAAGTTATCGCATCCATCCGGCAACATTTTCTTGATTGTGCTATTGTCCATGGTCCGAAGTCCCCTGAATATCTTTCCTTGTTCCGTCTTCTGGTAGCAACTGCTGTCGGAGGAAAATCAGAAAATATCCAACCCAATTTGGCCGGTGAAGTTATGCGCTCAATATTGAACGGTATGCCCTATCCCATGTCTCTTCTTTCATCCGCTGTGCGCCGAGTTCGAGCGGAGAGGGAGGTTTCCTATCCACGGGCGGCTCTCATCAAGGCGGTGCTGGTTCGAAAATCTCGTTATTATCACAAACAACAAAAGGAGGTTGATATGGCGCTTGATTTAGACAATACCAACATTGGATACCTGCTGGGGAGGATGTTCTCCGTGCTGGAACGGGTCCAGGAGGCGGCAAATCCCGGGATCAATAAGACTATCCGGGATTCTTTCTATGGAGCGGCATCAAGTACGCCCGTGGTAGTCTTCCCGAGATTACTCAAGCTCAAATGCCACCATATAGCCAAACTCGAAAGCGAGGGACTGAAGATCTATTTCGAGAAAATTATTGGGGAAATTATGGCGAAGATCGACAACATTCCGGCTCATCTTGACTTGTCGGATCAGGGTAGATTCGCCATTGGCTACTATCACCAGCGGCAAGATTTCTTTACTAAAAAAGAAAAACCATCGACAGAGAAGGAGGCAGAAAATGAGTGAAGCTCTGAAAAACCGGTACGATTTTGTTCTGTTGTTTGATGTAAAAGACGGCAACCCCAATGGTGACCCTGACGCGGGAAATCTTCCGCGAGTGGATCCGGAAACCGGGAATGGGTTGGTCACGGATGTATGTATAAAACGTAAGGTGAGAAATTATATCGGCGTTTTGAAGAACGATGAGCCACCTTATGAGATATATATAAAAGAAAAAGCGGTTCTCAATCGACAGCACGAACGAGCTTATAAAGCCTACGAGCTTAAGTCACAGCCTAAAAAGCTTCCTAAAGACAAAGAAGAAGCGGCAAGAATCACCGCCTGGATGTGCGGAAACTTCTTTGATATCAGGACATTTGGAGCGGTAATGACGACGGAAGTCAATGCCGGCCAGGTTCGTGGTCCGATCCAATTAACATTTTCCCGAAGCGTGGACCAGATAGTTCCGCTTGAACATTGTATCACGAGGATGGCTGTGACAAATGAGAGGGATCTGGAGAAGGAACGAACCATGGGGCGTAAATTCACCGTTCCTTATGGTCTTTATCTTTGCCATGGATTTGTCTCGGCGCCTCTGGCTGAGCAGACCGGATTCAGCGAAGAGGATTTAAGTCTGTTGTGGGAAGCCCTGACTAATATGTTTGAGAATGACCGGTCCGCTGCGAGGGGGGAGATGACAACCCGCAAATTGATCGTCTTCAAACACGATAGTAAATTGGGGAATGCCCCCGCGCATAAGTTATTTGATCTGGTGACGATAGAGCGCAAGGATGAATCGAAGCCCCCGAGGGCATTTTCTGACTACATAGTAACCATCTCCCGCGAGGGAGTGCCACAGGGCGTTGAACTGATCGAGATGATTTAACATGGGCTGACTTTAATGTATTCCATAATACGGACCACTTTCTGAATGCGATGTACTCCGAAGATGAACTGATACCGATATCGGCGCTGCAACATTTACTGTTCTGCGAGCGGCAGTGCGCGCTGATTCATCTGGGGAGGTTGTGGGCGGAGAATCGTTTTACCGCTGAAGGACGGATTCTCCATGAACGTGTGGACCGGGGTGGATGGGAGACGAGAGGAGATGTTCGGACTGAATATAGTGTTCTTTTGAAGTCCCTCCGCCTGGGAGTTGCCGGAATTGCTGATGTGGTCGAGTTTCACCGGGCGGGGGAAATTTGGCGGCCCTTCCCGGTCGAACATAAACGGGGCCGTCCCAAGGCAGATCATTGTGATGAAGTCCAACTCTGCTCTCAGGCACTTTGTTTGGAGGAGATGCTCAAAGTCCGGATTGAATGCGGCGCTCTCTATTATGGTAAGACCCACCACCGCAAGGATGTTAAATTTGATAAATCTCTTAGAGATGAAACGGAAAATACGGCTTTGAAGGTCCATGAATTATTCGAGAAGGGCATTACGCCCGCCGCCGTATATGGGGAGAAATGCAAAAGTTGTTCTCTCTCCGATCTGTGTATCCCAAAGAGTAAATCTCGCTATCGTTCGGCAACTAATTATCTGAATAGGATTGTCGAGGCGGAAGTATCGGAGCACTATAAATGAAGAGATATCTGAATACTCTTTTTGTCACTACTCAGGGATCCTACCTCTCTAAAGAAGGCGAATCGGTTATTGTCAGTGTGAATAGAGAGACAAAACTGAGGGTGCCGATTATAGGTCTGGGGAGCATTGTCTGTTTTGGGAATGTATTATGCAGCCCATTTTTATTGGGATTCTGCTGCAAAAATAATGTGACGATCAGCTTTATGAGCAAGTATGGCCGCTTTATGGCTAGAGTTGATGGCCCTGTATCCGGAAATGTTCTGTTGCGTCGTGAGCAATACAGGAGATCGGATAATCTGGAGGCTTCTTCTAATATAGCGCGCGCCATTGTCATCGGAAAAATCGCAAACTGTCGGAAGGTACTTCAGCGATCCGTCCGTGATCATGGAGAATGTAACGGAGTTCAAAGGATAAAGCAGATGGCGGATCGTATTGGCCAGCACTTGCGAAAGTTGAGTCAAGATCTTACATTGGATGAGATCAGGGGAGTCGAAGGGGATGCCTCCAGGTCATATTTTAGTGTCTTCGACTCTATGATTACTTCACAGAAAGAGAACTTTATTTTCAGGTTTCGGAATCGCAGACCTCCAAAAGATAATGTGAATTGCCTTCTCTCGTTTATTTATACTATTCTGCTTCATGATGTTCGCTCGGCCCTGGAAACAGTTGGATTGGATCCCCAGGTGGGATTTCTTCATCGGGACCGTCCCGGGAGGCCGAGTCTCGCCCTGGATATGATGGAAGAATTTCGCGCGCCTTTCGCGGACCGGCTGGCCCTTTCGTTGATCAATCTTAAACAAGTTCGGCAGGGGGGATTCATAGAGAGTGAAGCCGGAGGAATTCACATGACCGACGAGACGCGCAAGACTCTTCTCATTGCTTATCAGAAGCGAAAGCAGGATATGATTGAGCATCCTTTTCTGGGAGAACAGATGCAAATCGGTCTGTTGTTTCACGTCCAGGCGCTTCTTTTAGCACGATTCTTGAGGGGGGACATAGACGGTTATCCACCCTTTATCTGGAAATAATAATATGATGGTTCTGGTAAGTTATGATGTAGAGACCATAAACACGGCGGGACAACGACGGTTGAGGAGAACCGCTAAAGCCTGCCTTGATTATGGACAGCGGGTCCAGTATTCGGTCTTTGAATGTGAAGTCACCCCTGCTCAATGGACCGAACTGCGCCAACGATTGATAGATGAAATAGATCCGGAGAGAGACAGTCTGAGATTTTACTTTTTAGGAAGTAACTGGAGAAGGAGAATAGAGCACATTGGAGCGAAGGCGTCTATTGATCTATCGAAAGATACGTTAATTATATAACCAAAACACTTTCCGCGAACAGTAGGATAACATTGCTGAGGAAGGAAGTTCGCGGAACTGGTTAAGTTGTTCTTTGACAACTAAATATCGGTAATTCAAGTATTTTGTTTTCGGGGAAATTATTTTTTTATGCAATTCGCAAGAAGGTTCGCGGAATTGCTTTTTTACGCCTTGGTATAGAAGGAATTGTATCAAGGCAGTCGCCCCCCGCGCGGGGGCGTGGATTGAAACACCAGTTAATCTCGGCTTTGGAGGTGGAATGAATGTCGCCCCCCGCGCGGGGGCGTGGATTGAAACTACCACTCTCGTCAAGGCTGATATCGGAAAAGCTGAGATCGGAAGAGCACACGTCTGAACTCCAGTCACAC
>CAKZYZ010000007.1 GCA_937885075.1 uncultured bacterium
AGTTGAATTTTTTTTTTCAAGCAGAAGACGGCATACGGGGTATATCAGTGTGACTGGAGTTCAAACGTGTGCTCTTCCGATCTCGATGCCAGGGACGGCATTGTCCTGGTAAAGGGCTGGGAGGAATCGACCAATCTGAAAGCGATTGATCTGGGCATTACTCTGAAGAAGATCGGTTTTAATCTGGCAATCTACACCGACACGGCAGTTGACGGGACTTTAGATGGCCCCAATCTTCCGGCAATTGAGGAGTTTTTAGATCAGACCGGACTGAAAACCATCGCGGCGGGAGGTGTTTCCCGGCTGGAGGATATTGTTAATTTGAAAAAATTGGAGAGTAAGGGGCTGGTCGGCGCCATCACCGGAAAGGCCATCTACGAAGGGAAATTGAACCTCGCGGAGGCGATTCGAGCTGCAAGATAATAAAGTAAGGTCAGGCTTCCGCGGTCAACGAACGTGGCTACAAGTAAGAAATCTCAAATAAGCAAGGAGGATGATCTTTTGAATGAGTTAGAAGAAGGGAAGGTCTTAAATCTGGATTTTGATAAGATACGAAAGGTGGCGGATAATTGTCCGGATGTAATTCCGGTCGCGCTTCAGAATATCGATAGCGGAGAAGTTATCCTGATCGCCTATACTAATGAGAAGGCGATGAAAATTGCCTTTGAGACCCGGACGGTTGTGCTCTGGTCTACCTCCCGCAATGAACTCTGGGAGAAGGGGAAGACCTCGGGCGAAACCTTCGAACTGATTGAGGCGTATGTCAACTGTGAGCAGAACTCCCTGCTTTATAAAGTCAGGCCGACCCGAGGGGGGATATGCCACACTAAAAATATTGCCGGAGAACCCCGGGACTGTTACTATAGAAAGCTGGATTTTAACAGCGGAGAACTGGTCAACAGCAATCCATAATTATTTTATTTTTGAAAAAATAAAATAAAAAGGAGGAAAGAAAATGCAGTATAACGGATTTCTAGGGACATTGTTTGATTTTTCGTTCAGTGAGTTTATTACCACCAAGGTGATAAAATCCATTCTTGGTCTGGCAATGGTTGTCAACGCGATCTTAACCATCGTTTTCATCTTTGGCGCTTTCCGGGCGGGATGGTTGGGGGGGATCATTGTTCTGATCCTTTCGCCGCTGCTCTACCTGGTCATGATGCTCTTCTCGAGAATCTATCTCGAACTGATTATCGTCATCTTCCGGATCGCGGAGAACCTGATCGCTATCCGGGATAGTCTGAGTGCGCCGGAGAGCAAGATCACCGACAAAGAATCCACTGGTGCGTAGTTAACTTGCTCGAAAAGGTTTTTTTACCACGAAGAACACGAAGTTCACGAAGGATTCAAAATATCATAAGTCATTATAAACTCCTTGATATTTTTCTTCGTGTTCTTCGTGAACTTCGTGGTTAATATTCAGTTTGAAAGAATAAGAAGGAGACCGGCCTGTTTAGCAGAAGAATAGTGATTCCGTTCCTGCTGATTAGCCTCATCGCGCTGGCGGTGAGGGTTGCCTACCAGCGGGAACTGCGCTATGATCCAGCTCGATATGATCTCGCTTACGGGATGGATCAATATAACTATGATCGGCTGGCCTTCAGCCTGGTCAATAACGACCCCTTTTTCCCAGGAGTAATCTACTCTCTCCCCGGCTACCCGATTTTCCTGTATATAATATATCTTATCGCCGGCCGGAGTCTCGATCTGATCTGGTTCCTGCAGGCCGGGATGGGCGCCTTAAGCTGTGGATTGACTTACCTCATAGCCCGGAAGATTGTCGGAGAACGAGCCGGATGGCTGGCCGCCTTTCTTCTTATATTTTATGGTCCCGCAATTTTCTATGAGGCCATTTTAACCCCGACCACTGCCGCTCTCCTGATAAGTCTCCTGACACTGGCCTGGTGGATCTATCTCCCCGGAGCGAAGCATCTCACGAGCTGGGTAATAGGAGGAGTCCTCCTGGGACTATCCTGCCTCTATTCCGCTGCCAATATCCTCTTCGGTCTATTACTGATCTCACTGTGGATCCCCTGGAGGAACCATAAATCCCCCCTTCTCCGCTGGAAGATACTTGGAGGGGCGGCGGGTATACTGGTTGTCATAGTTCCGTTTGTGCTGAGAAACAGCTACCTCTCCGGAGGTTCGATCGCCTTAACCGCCCACTCGGGAATCAATTTTTTTATCGGCAACAATCCGGAAGCAAATGGCGGTTTTCTGACCCCACCCTTCCTCACCCCCTCAGCAACCGGAATTATCCGGGACTCTCACCGGGAAGCGGAATCACGGACCGGAAAAGAACTTGAGCCGTATGGAGTCTCCCGCTTCTGGTGGAGAGAAGGAATGAGGTTTCTCGCCGCTTCTCCCAGTCAAGCGATAAAGCTCTGGCTGAATAAAGTTTGTCTTATTGTCAGCCCCCGGGAGTATTTAGACGTTGGTGGCGGTTGGGAGAGGGGAGGGGGTCCATTCACTCTCTATCGCTTCCCGCTTATCTCATTCGGTCTCCTCGCGCCCTTCGCGCTGGCGGGGCTTATTCTCACCGCTCGAAGGGATCGTCACCTGGGCTTACTCTATATCTACCTGGGTTCTCATATTCTCGCTATCCTGATCTTTTATTATCAGGCCCGGGCCCGGATTATGCTTGTTCCGGTATGCGCCATCTTCGCGGCCGGGAGTATCAAATATATATATCTATCTCTCCGGCAGAAACGGCAGCTACGGGCTGTCTTTTCAGCCCTGCTTATCCTGGCGGCATTTCTCCTGACTAAAGCACAACCGGTATTTGAGATGCGTTCAGATACCAGCCTATTATTATCACGGGCGCAACTGGAACTGGCTGAAGATGAGCTCTCCGCGGCCCGAATTCGAATTAACCGGGCATTAGAATTAAATCCTGAACTGGCGGGACCGCATCTCCTCCTGGGGGATATCTGCTTTCAGGAAGGAGATAATCAGAAGGCTTTGAATCACTTCTGGCGAGAGAGTGAAATAGACCATTTTAATCCAAAACCTCTTCTCAGGATATCTCATATTTTAAATCTCCAGGAAGAGTATTATGGAGCGGAAAAGGCCGCGAGATATGCATTAATCATTGACCCGCTCTCCTGGGAAGCATATTCTATTTTAGCTGATAGTTACTATTATCAGGGAGATAGTAAAAATGAACTCTATCACGCCCGAAAGGCAGTAGCACTCAATCCCAATTCAGTTAAAGACCATAGTAATCTTGCCCGCTATTTCGCCAGGGAGGGAGACCCGGGAATGGCGGAGTATCACTGGAAACAGGTAAAACAACTTAAAGAGGTAATCAGTGATCAGCTATGACAACAATAAACGGTTGGATTTCAGTTTGCAAGGACAAGAATACGTTTTCGAAAAAGTTTTGTAATCAACTCAGGGAACCCGGGCCTAATAATGATCTTCTTGATTTTAGCCGGTATTTTT
>CAKZYZ010000008.1 GCA_937885075.1 uncultured bacterium
TTGTTTGTCTTTTGTTCTTGTTCTTTTTTTTTTAATGATACGGCGACCACCGAGATCTACACTCTTTCCCTACATGACGCTCTTCCGATCTCATTCGGATTTTTTCATTCTTTCTTCATTCCTCATTCGGATTTCGTCATTAAATCGTATTATATAGCCACAGTTGTAAAAATCATATTTAATGTATTCAAACTTCAAGGAGATACAACATGTCTGTACCCTTACTAGACCTACCGGCTCAATATAAAGAGATAGAGATCGAACTGGAGAATGAAGTTCTCGAAATTATGCGGAGCGGGCGATATATCAAAGGCCCGAAAGTAGTTAAGCTGGAGGAAGAGCTGGCTAATTACTGTGAAGTTAAACACGCGATTGGCTGCGCGTCCGGAACCGATGCCATCCTTCTGGCTCTGATGGCTCTCGGAGTCGGCCCCGGTGATGAGGTGATTACCACTCCATATACCTTCTTCGCGACCGGCGGCAGTATATCCCGGCTCGGCGCCCGTCCGGTCTTCGTGGATATCGATCCTGAGACCTACAATATTGACCCGGCCGGGATTGAAGCCGGGATAACCGATAAAACAAAAGCAATTATCCCGGTTCATCTATACGGGCAGTGCGCGGATATGGATCCAATCCTGGAATTGGCTGACAGGAAGAATATTCCGGTAATTGAGGATGCTGCCCAGGCGATCGGAGCCCGATATAAGGGAAGACCGGCCGGTTCAATGGGGGCAATCGGATGTTTCAGTTTCTTCCCCTCCAAGAATCTTGGATGCTGCGGGGACGCGGGTTTTATGACAACCAACGATGCCGAACTGGCCGGGGATTTAACGATTCTTCGTGAGCATGGTGCTAAGCCCAAGTACTATCATAAGGTTATCGGGATCAACAGCCGCCTTGACGCGCTTCAGGCCGGGATTATCCTGGTCAAACTCCCGCATCTGGATAGGTGGCATGAAGGACGGAGAAAGAACGCGGCGTTCTATGATGAACATCTTGCCGGCCTTCCTCTGGTGCTTCCCCGGATCGCTGATGACTGTATCAGTGTCTATAACCAATATGTTATACGTACCGATCGTCGTGATGGGCTGCGGGAGCACCTGACGGAGCTTGGAATCGGGAATGAGATATATTATCCGGTTCCGCTTCATCTTCAGGAATGTTACCGGGACCTGGGCTACCGGGAAGGAGATATGCCCGAGGCGGAGAAGGCAGCCCGGGAGACAGCGGCGATTCCTATTTATCCGCAGTTGACTGATGAGCAATTGATGGAGGTGGTGTCGGGGATTAAGAGTTTTTTTGATAATTAAAATCAGAATGATTTAAATAAAGTAAGCAGTACAGTAAGCAGTAAGCAGTAAGCGGGCGGCGAGTACTCCGGCTTTGTTTTTACTGCTTACTGCTAGCCGCTTACCGCTTACTATCTATCTTTAAATGAATGATTTAAATAACAACATAGTCCAGTTCAAGCCCAACGGTCTGGCTACCGGGATCGGGAGTTTTCCTCATTCCGATCCGGACCGGGCGCTGGAGCTGATCGGTAAATATTTTCCGGCCGCTCCCGCCTGGCCCCAGTTGCCCAAACTTGGCCTGAAGGAGAATATGTGTCCCCAGTTCAGTCAGGGGATGCCCGCTCTTCGTCTGAATCTGGAAGAGAAGAAAATCTCTTTCCTGATTGGAGATGATCTTATGGCGGAGATGGAATCCTTCTATATGAAGGTGATAGAGGACGATCTGGCTTATTTCGCGCTTACCCCTGATTACGCGCTTGGGTTCGGGGCCTTGATCAACTATTTGAGAGAGAGGGGACGGTTCCCTTATATCAAAGGCTGTGTAACCGGTCCGATTACATTCGGGCTCACCATTACCGATCAGGACCGCAAGCCGTCGCTCTATTATCCCGAACTCTTCGATGCCATGACCAAGACCATAGCGATGAAGGCCCGCTGGCAGGTGAAGCAGCTGGATCCGTTCTGCGATAAAGTCATAATATTTATTGATGAACCATATCTGGCCTCAGTTGGATCGGCGCTTATCAGCCTGAAGGTGGATGAGGTGATCGAGAAATTGAATGAGGTTATTACCTCTGTTCACCAGGAGGGTGCTGTCGCGGGGATTCACTGCTGCGCGAATACCGACTGGTCGATCCTGATGCGGACCGATGTGGATATTATCAGTTTTGACGCTTTCGGTTATGCCAAAAATCTGCTTCTTTATACCGATCGTCTTCGGGGTTATTTTGATAGAGGAGGCTGCCTGGCCTGGGGGATAACACCTTCTACCGATGATATTGACAGGGAGGATAGCTCATCTCTCTGGGACCGTATGATGGTATCCTGGGCCAAGCTGGAAGAAGCGGGATTCTCCCTCCGGGAGCTGGTAGAACGGGCCCTGATCACTCCCAGCTGCGGGATGGGGACGGTGACGGTTGAGCAGTGTGAGAAGATCATGAGGGTAAATCTGGAGATCTCTGAAAAAGTCAAATCTCTCGGTTAGTTCCAGAGATGATTAAACTACGAAGAACGTGGAAGAGGAAAGGAGTAGTGAAGTAGTGGAGTGATGGAGAGATGGAGTGATGGGGCTTCGCCAGCAGCTACCACCCGGACAATCCATCACTCCATTACTCCAACACTCCAGTACTCCTTTCCTCCACTACTCCATTTTATTACAAGCCGGAAATAAGGCACCTGGATTACCTTCCTGATCGGGGAAATTATTTATGACAACAATTATCGGTATATGCGGCAAAGGCGGAGTGGGGAAGACCAGTCTCTCGGCGTTATTGGTCAAGTATCTGCTGGAAAGAGATATTAAACCGCTCCTGGTGGTTGATGCCGATCCCAATGCCAATCTGGGGCGGGTACTGGGAATCTCACCGGAAGGGGACGTCGGGACTATCTGCGATGAACTTTTAGAGGAGACGAAGAAGAATCCCGGAAGTCTCAGCAAACATGAACTATTACGGATGGGCCTGGAGGAGAGTATAGCGGAAGAAGCAGGCTATGATCTGATTACCATGGGTCGTCCCGAGGGGCCGGGCTGTTACTGTTATCCCAATCAGATTCTGCGGTCGATCCTCCAGACTATCTCCAGCCAGTATCCGGTTATGGTGGTTGATAACGAAGCCGGGCTGGAGCATTTAAGCCGCCGGCTTCTCCATCGCCTCGACCTGCTCCTGATTATCTCCGGTCCCAGCCCGAGGGGGCTCAAGACCGCCGCCCGAATCCGCGATCTGGTCCGCGAGCTGAAGATTGAATCAAAAGAAGAGCATGTGATTGTCAATCAGGTGGCGGACTTAGATATTGATTGGGCTAAATACGCGGAACCGTTGGGCTTCTCCATCTCCGGAATTATCCCCCGCGATCCCCTGGTTGAAGAGTACGATCTGGAAGAGAGATCCCTTCTCCGGTTACCGGATAAATCTATCGCCCTTCAGGCCGCGTTCCGTATCTTTGACGAGGTTCTTACCGGATGCTTGACTTGAGGGAGTAATCAGTAATCGCTATCCGGCGGGATAGACGGACATTATCGAGCGGGATCCGGCTATTCTGCGCACTGCGGTTATAACCGCTTGTTATTCCGGGGATTATGACGCGGTGGTGCCGAGGGCACCACTCCTCGCCATCTTAGAAAGAAATTCCATCGGCTTTTTGAATCTTTTTAAATCTTTTTTGTTGCCTATAATTTTTACCGGTGTGATATAGTAACAATATGAATATTCGCTTTCATCCGCACGCTATTCGACGCATGAAAGAGAGGGGAGCACTCGAGAAAGAAGTAATTGGTGCTATACAATCAGGCGAAAAATTCCCGGCAAAATTTGAAAGAATCGGCCCGGGCGGCCCCCTGTAGCCGCGGTCGTTGACCGCGGACTTGAGGTACCCGGACTGCCGCGGTCAGCGACCGCGGCTACAGCGCCGGTTCGCGGCAGCAGGGCTGCCGCAAACCATAAGCGGCGATCACTGATTACCGTTTGCTGCTCACCGAGATCGG
>CAKZYZ010000009.1 GCA_937885075.1 uncultured bacterium
ATTCCGGCATCTCAATCCTTATTTAACAAAACACGCTTGACGTGTTTTGTCAAATAAGCGGAGCAATGGCTGCAAGAACTCCTACTTAAGTCGCTGTCGATTCCCGTTCGCACTCATCTAAATCATTCCACCATTACTGATAAAAGAAATTCCCGAGGTCAACGATCTCGGAATACGATGATGCTTGGTTCCCAGAGGGCTACCGTGATATTCTTTCCTGCGGAGAGACTGAGGCGCTCTTTGATGTAGGCCGGGAACTTCAATTCTAAGTCGAAGAGGCTGGGGCTGCCGGCGATCCGGAATCGCATCTGACAGTATTCCGGGAACATAAAGATAGAGACTACCTCTCCCTTGAATACATTCCGTTTAAGAGATTCCCGGATCGGCTCATCTTCCCGGATGATTTTGATATACTGGGGTCGGAGGCAGATAGCTACCCGTTCTCCCGCCGGAATATTTTTGCTGGTCTTCACCGAAAAATATCCCAGGTCGATCTCCGTTCCATCGGGGAGAGAACGGGTATCTCCATAGAAGATATTCCGGTATCCCAAAAACCGTGCCACACTCTCTGTCTCCGGGTATCCAAAGACCTCCTCCTTCCGACCGCTCTGAATAAGCTTCCCATCTACCATTACCGAAAGCCTGTCTCCCAATGTATAGGCTTCCTCAAGATGATGCGTGATATGGATGGCGGTTACTCCGGCCCGACGAATAGACTGCTTCAGATCGAACCAGAGCATCCGCCGACTACCCTCATCTATGGATGAGAATGGTTCATCAAGCAGGACCACCTTCGGACGGGTAATCAGAGCCCGGGCCAGCGCAACCTTCTGCTGCTCTCCCCCGGAGAGAGTGTGCACATCCCTCCCCCGCAATGGTCCTATCTGGAAGGCGTCACATTGCAGGGTAACCTCTTTATCTTCGGCCGAGGCCGCAAGGCACCTGGAGTGGAGACCAAACCGGATATTACCCTCCACCGAGAGGTGGGGGAATAATGCGTAATTCTGGGGGAGATACCCCAGAGAACGCTTCTCCGGAGGGAGACGGAGGAGATCATTTTCAGCAAGCGTAATAGACCCACCAGACGGGCGACATAATCCCAGGATACATTTCATCAGGGTTGATTTCCCCGAACCGGTCGGACCAAGCAGAACGTGATACTCACCCTGTTGGACCGAGAGGTCTATATCAGTGAGTTGAAAACCACCGATCGAGAACCGCAAATTATTAATATTGAGATATGGATTATCCACAAGAACTTAACTTCACAACTTCCTGCCACTAAGGCACAAAGACACGAAGAATAGATTTAGAGATGTAACACCGATCTGTTTTCCGATTATTTCTTTGTGTCTTAGTGCCTTTGTGGCGATTCCATTTAAATTCCACAGCAGTGAAATATCTTTACCGACCGGACGGCAAAGATTGTGGTTAATGATACCGCGATCAAAATCAGGATGAAGATTAGCATGCTGTAGATGTCGGTAGACTCGAACTTGAGATAGATCGCCACCGGGATTGTCTCGGTCTTAAATGCCATGGCGCCGGCCAGGGTAAGAGTGGCTCCGAACTCCCCGAATGCCCGGGCCCAGACCAGGAGGAAAGCCGCCAGAACACCCCTCCAGGCGATGGGAATCACCACCCGGCAAAAGACCTGAAATCGGTTATAGCCCAGAGTACGGGCCAGATTTTCATATTCGGGATCAACCCCATCGAAAGCTGTCTTCAGCAGGCGGACCGATAGGCCCAGTACAATAATAAACTGGGCCAGAATAATCCCTCTCACCTCGAAAACAAACGGCCCCAGGTGATTATTGATCAATTTCCCGACCGGGGTATTGAAGAAGATCAGGAGCATCGCCCCCACCGCTATCGGAGAGAGTACTATCGGAAGGTCGAGCAGTGTGTCCAGGAAGGTTTTCCCGAAAAAGTTGTACCGGCTTAAGAGATATGCCAGCGGGATAGAGACTAATAATGCCGCGATCGATGATATGGTGGCTGTTAAGAGAGAGAGCTTGACCGCAAAAAGAACCTCTCCGGTATCGAGAGCTTTAGAACTGTCCGATGTCACCAGTTCCAGAACTATCCCGGCGATCAATGCCAGCAGGCTAATGGATACGATGATTGCTGTGATTATTAGAATGATTGTAAATATACGGTTCATTTTTAAAAAATGGTAATCAGTGATCGGTTATCAGTAATCAGTTATTGATCACCGATTACTGATTACCGACCACTGATTACTCTGCTTTTAAAAGCGCATGGTACTCTTCCGGCAATATATACTCTCCTCCGATCCTGGCGTTGGGAGCGAACTCCAGGGCCTCCTCCCGGGAAGTAATGTATCCGTATTTATGATAGATCGACCTCCCAACCGGCGATAGAACAAAATCGATAAACCGATTTGAGAGGGCGATATCACGGGTATAGACCGGGATCGCGATCGGGATGTAGGAGATGCGGGGGATCTTCTCGGGAGAGATCGGAATATAACGCATCCGCTTGGGATTCCAGAAATGAAATACCCTCCACCCGATAATGGCATCCACACTGCTCAGCGCCGCCAGATTCGCGGTCCGGGAGCAGCTCCCGGCCATGGTAACCACGTTTTTCATCACCTTTGCCAGCAATCCATTCTCAACCAAAAGTTCGATCCCATAGAGGCCGAGGCAGACCGTATCCGGATTGCCCATTCCAACCTTCAGGCCCGGACGGGCCAGATCATTCAGAGAATGGATCCCGGCCGGATTATCGGCCGGGGTGATGATGGCGGGAATCAGGTAGGCTACAAACCGATCGCTTTTCTCAACCAGCAGCCCTTTACGCTCCCCGATGATGATATAATCGGGGGAACCGGGGATATACACCTCTCCCCGCTCCGACATCTCGATCTGATAGAGAAGCCCCCCGGATCCACCCAGCAGCATCTCTACCTTAATCCCGGTCTCTTCCTCAAAGAGACGGGCAATCTCTTCCATCGCCGGCTTATTGGCCGCGCCGCAGAAGACCAGAAGCGAATCAATATCCGCACCGGTTCCACTGCCACAGCCGCCTAGAATAAGAATCGCGGCCAGGATCATCACCAGAGTTCTTATCTTCTCCATTAAGCCAATTCCTATTACAAAAATTATTCAGACATAAATTGAGCCATTCTATGCGGTAATCCGGACTAATCACCCAACCGAGGTCTAACCATTACCTGTACCGTTATATAATCGATCATATAACGGCAGATGTCAACTTTTAATAATCATTTTCATCTCCATAAATCCCTGTATCTAAATCCTTATCTGACAAAACACGTCAAGCGTGTTCTGTCAGATAAGCGGCGGAAGTACTGGGGATTTACGATCATTACGACCTGGAGATAGCTACTCCATAAATAACTGCCGGAGCTACAACTTCGCCCCGCATCGGTCGCGAGACATCGGACGGATCAGTCGGATCGGACGGATCGGTCAGATTTGCTACTCTGGGGCGGATTAGGTGGCTTCGTTGCTCTGGAGTATGTAAGATTTCTCTTTCGTCTGTTATTTTGGATTGTTATAGTTCATTGAATGTTAGCCTTTTTTCAAAACTATTTTTACGGAGTAAAAATATTAATATGATCGCCATAATTGACTATGGGATGGGGAATCTGAGATCGGTGGAGAAAGCGCTCCAGTCTCTGGGAGCGGACTGCTCGATTCTCTCCCGCCCCCGCGCGCTGGACCGTTATACGGGAGTGATCCTCCCCGGAGTAGGCGCGTTCGGTGACGCCATGGTCAACCTACGCCGGGAAGGATGGGTCGAGTGGATCAGGGATACGGTCGATACCGGAATCCCTTTCCTAGGAATCTGCCTCGGACTTCAGCTCTTATTCAGCTGGAGTGAGGAAGGAGATGGCGCGGAAGGGTTGGGGATAGTCCCGGGGAGAGTGATTAAATTTCCTCCGGCAGTAGGAATAATTCCCCATATGGGATGGAACCAGCTCAAGATCGCATCCGATACGCCGCTGTTGGCCGGTGTAGACCGGGATAGCTATGTATATTTTGTTCATTCTTATTACGTTGTACCCGATCAGGCGGAAGTTATAGCCGCCACCACCGACTACGGCATCGATTTCGTCTCGGCGATAGCAAAAGATAGTATTTACGGACTCCAGTTCCACCCGGAAAAAAGCCAGGCGGTGGGATTGAAGATTTTAAAAAATTTCCTTAATCTATGCGCAGGGAAGCAAATTACAGAACATAGCGCCTTCGGCGCAACCTCGTAGTGCAGGACTTCAGTCCTGCCCAACGAAGGCAGGACTGAAGTCCTGCACTACGAGTTTATTGAAAATGTTAGCAAAACGCATAATTCCATGTCTTGATGTGAAAGACGGCCGGGTGGTCAAGGGGGTAAACTTTGTCGGACTCCGGGACGCGGGTGATCCGGTTGAACAGGCCAAGTTCTATGAGAAAGAGGGGGCGGATGAACTGGTCTTTCTTGATATTACCGCCTCCTCGGATAGACGCAAAACAATAATTGATCTGGCCCAACGGACAGCCGATCAGGTATTCATGCCCTTTACAATCGGGGGCGGAATCAGAGAACTTGACGATATCCGGGCTATCCTGAGAGCGGGCGCGGACAAGATCTCGATAAATACCGCGGCGATATTGAATCCGGACCTGATCGGTCGGGCCTCAGCCCGTTTTGGGGCTCAGTGCATCGTTGTCGCGATTGACGCGAAAAGAAAGGGGGAGAGCTGGGAAGTATTTACCCACGGAGGCAGGAACCCGATCGGACGCGACGCGATAGAATGGGCCCGGGAGGCCGAAGAACGCGGGGCGGGAGAGATATTGCTGACCAGTATGGATGGAGACGGGACCCTGAAAGGTTATGATCTGGAACTCACCAGGGCAATCGCCCGGGCAGTCAACATTCCGGTGATCGCTTCCGGCGGAGTAGGAACCCTGGAAGACCTCTATGATGGGATTGTTATAGGGGAAGCCCAGGCGGTCCTGGCCGCTTCAATATTCCATTTCCGGACTTACTCGATCAGGGAAGCGAAGGATTACTTGAGAAAGCGGGGGGTAGCGGTAAGATCTTAGCCCTCACTTCGCTCGGACAACTTTCCCTCTAAGGAAAGCATGAAATCAGGAGAATCTAAAGTAATCCCCCTCCTGCTTTCCTTAGAGGGATTGTAAACCTACTTACACTCCGGATAATAGTAGTTAAACTCATCATCGGTAATCCGGATCAAATCATTCTCACTTGGCTTCCCCTTCAGACTGACAGAAAATATCTGCCAGTTATCCCCGCCGCGCTGGGATGAGAAGATGACCGATCCGCCATCCGAGCTGAATGAAGGAGATTGATCAGAGGCGGTATTCTTCGTGATGTGAGTGAATCGACCGTCATCAACATAGTTCAGCCAGACATCCTCCTGCTTCCCTTTTCCGGAGACATATAGTAATCCCAGTCCCTTGGGGTCGACGATGGTTGAGATGCGGCTCTCCTTCTTAGCATGAGCCATTATTTCTCTAGGGGTCCCATCGGGGAGTTCCATCAGATATATCTTGTACTTGTCCAGCCTTTCGAAGCCAAAAAATATCATCTTCCCATCAGGAGAGAAGACGATCGTTCCCCCGATGCCATCTTCAAAATCGGCCAGGGTACGCTCACTCTTCGAATCAACACTCATCAACCGGAGGATATCCTCTCCATCGACCCGGGAAAAATAGGCGATGGACTCATTATCCGGAGAAAAGGCGGGAAAAGTATCCGGCTCCGGGTTATCGGTTAATCTCTCGAGAGCGCTGCCATCAGCGGCCATAGTATATAATTCCAGGTTACCGTCCCGGTCGGAGACAAAGACAATCCGTTCCCGGTCCCATGACCAGCTCGGATAGAGATCAGAGGCATCATTATCAGTAAGTTGCCGTATCTCACCCGAACCGCAATCAATAATATAGATTTCGTTATCACCATCCCGGTCGGAGAAGACAAGTATCTCACCTTCTGCCCCGGCCGGGGGATTAAAGAGATGGACATTGGGTGTCGGGATGGATGGCATCGGGGCGGGCGTTGGAGTAATCGTCGGCGAAGGAGAAGGAGATGTGGGCCAGATTGGCGATGATACAGGAGACGGAGTGATATCCGGAACTTCCGGAACCAGAGGCGGCTCCGGGATGGACTGACAACCTCCTGACCATAAGAGGCATAATATAATCAAATAATAATAAATTTTCTTCATATTAGAAGAGCACGTTGATCGAGCTGATGACCTCAAACTGAGGAGCCCCTTTGTCAAGACCGACTCCGATGCCTCCGTTCAGACTGATCATATCGTTGAGAGAGTATTCAACCCCGCCGGTAATCTCGATATCGTTATCAATATCTTCATACCGTTCGGTCTCTAAATTCAATTCTCCCAGAATATTAAACCCCGGAGCAGCCTGGAAAATCACACCCGCTCCGATACCGAAAGAAGTTTTTCCATCGACCTCACCCGGCCATCCGCGATATGCCACATCCATGTCGGAATTATACCGAAGACTGATGTGACCGAGCAGAGCAACAATATCGCTGGCGTAGTAGCGGAGACCGGAGAAGATCTCAAAGTTAAACTCTCCGCTGGCACGGGGATACAATATTTTCTCCCTTCCGGTCGGCAGGGTAAAAAGCGCGCCGACGGAGAGGAGGAGCGGATCATCGAGGATCAGATACTTTCCCCATAAATCCATATCGCTGAACCCCCCCTGGGTACCACCTTCATCTGGGATATAATCCATAAGCCATATCCGGCCGCCGACCTCAACCAGATCATAGGCAAGCGGGAGAGCAAAGGTCGGGCCGATCATCAGACAATCGGATTTGATCTCATCACCAAGTTTCCAGTGCTGGTATCTTGCTTCCCCTCTTAACCAGGCGCCGGTCACAACCGCGCCGTCATATTCCGGCCTCTGCAGGAGACGGGAATCGGGAGAGACCTGGGCCATAAGCATAGCCGGACAGAGGAAGATTGCCGCCATAAATATCCAGAGAATTTTATTTAACATACGCTATACCTCACTATTGTTACTTAGCACCCGCGGGGCAACTAAAGGATTAGATCAACCGGATCAAAACAATACCATATAAAAAATATACCGCCCGGTCCAGAAAAACCTTCCGGATGATACCGGCTGTATTAAAACTATAATTGCAGTGCTATCTCTTCCCGTAAATATTTTTTCCTTTTATTCCTGGATTATTCCGGTAAATTGGAAATCCAACAGAATGATCCAGGATTAAAAGGAAAATATATGAAGAATCAGATAATACTCTCCAGCGGTTCCATCAGGAACTACGGGATGGATCGGGTCTTCGAGATCGCGGCGCGCTGCGGCGCCGAGGTCGCGCTCGATCCCGCGGAGCGCGCCGGCGGCAGCCGCGACTTCGTCCTGCGCTATCGCCTGGCGGGCGCCGAGATCGCGTCCGGGTTGCTGCTCTACGAGGGCGAAGACGAGAACTTCTTTCTGATGATGGTGCAGCCGCCGCCCCGGCCGGCGGCCGAGCTGATCCCGCCGCGCGAGTATGTCTTCATCGTCGATGTGTCGGGTTCGATGTCCGGGTTTCCGCTCGACACCAGCAAGCAGCTGATGCGGAGCCTGGTCGGGCGGCTGCGTCCGGACGAACAAAATCTCTTTACCGGCATTCGTTCAGAGTTTGCCGAAGAACTTGGTCTACAGGCGTCTGACCTTACCGAGCTTATCTGCGTAGGCGTAGTAGCAGACGAAACATGGGGCAGGCTCAACTTCGAGTTTGTGTTTCTAGCTAGGACTCGGCTAACGGCACGACAAACCATCGAGCGCGCCAGGACAGCAAAGTCTGCTGAACACTTCCAACTTGAACCGTTTCCCTGGTACGGACAATTACTCCCCGATTTGTTGCTGGCAGATCCTAATGGATTTGTTCCTACCGGGTGGGCCGGCATTGTCCTTTGTTTGTGGCATGTCTTTGGCTCAACTATCATCCCTGAATGGGTAACTGTCCACCGCAGCTACGAAGAACACATGGGTCACCGCCTGGCCATGGCACAACTATAGAAACCCAATTGAACATTAAACCTTACACAAAGCGGCACCAAAACAACCCGGTGCCGTCTTTTTTATCCCTTTTGCCTTTCGTTCATTATTATTATTTTACGCTTTCCGGTTTTCGTTCTACGCTTCTCCCATGTGCGGTATTGCGGGAAAAATTAGCTTCACCAATAAGTCGGTCCAAAAGCGCAATCTTGTGCGCATGACAGACGCTATTGCCCACCGCGGTCCGGACGACGAAGGCCACTACATCTCGCCAAATCAGCATGTCGGCCTAGGCCACCGCCGTCTATCTATTATCGACCTTTCGTCACAGGGTCACCAACCAATGTCCTATTTAGATCGCTACCAAATTGTTTTTAACGGCGAAATCTACAATTTTCAAGAGAAGCGGCGCTTACTCAAACGAAACGGCTACACTTTCAAATCAAAAACCGATACCGAAGTTATCCTCGCCCTTTATGACAAGTTCAGATCGGAAGAGCACACGTCTGAACTCCAGTCACACTGATATATCTCGTATGCCGTCTTCTGCTTGAAAAAAAAAATAACAAATAACAC
>CAKZYZ010000010.1 GCA_937885075.1 uncultured bacterium
GATCATACCCATTTACGGATGACAGTATCTTCTTCCCCAGCAGTTTCAGATAGGAGCCGGGATGCTCGCGGATGAATGATACCCCCTCATTGAACCAGAAGCTTGACCCTCCCTGGTGGCTCAAACGCTCTCCCGCTTTCGTTTGGGCAATCTCCCGGCTGAGAATGTGCTCCATATAACTCAGTTTCTCACCTTCCGGTCGCGTGTAGTAGGCGCTGATCCTATCATTTAATTCCCGGGGAGGGCTGAAATCAAAACCCTTCGCCCTCTCGTTGTTGCTGCAGTAAAAGACCCACCCCCCGCTGGCGGTAACCGGGATGAACTCTCCGGATCTTAGATAGTTGAATCCGGCTACCGGGAGAATAACCAGGGCGGTGGGGAGCAAGAGGAGAAGTAAGGACCGGAAGTGGGCTTCCGCCTTCGCTAAAGCCCAGGGAATTAGCAGGAAGATGAAGATAACTATATTAGGGCGGGTGATTACACTCAATCCGATAAAGATGCCTGCTCCTATCAGCCAAACTGGTCTTCTTTCCCGGGCATAATTTCCGAGGCAAATGAGAAAGATCAGGTTAAAGGTGATCACCCAGACCGCGGGCAGAAAACTTGAATTATAGATTATAAACGGCCCGTAAAATACCGCCATCAGGGAGGCGATGATACCTACCAGCCGGGTGAAGAATAGCCTTCCCGCCCGATAAATCAGCCAGCAGTTCAACGCTCCCAGAAAAACCTGGAGGATCTGAATATTTAGATAATTCAGTTCCAGTCCCTGGAATAAGGCCAAAAAGGAAATATAGAACGGACTGGAATAAAACACCTCGACCGGAGGAGGGATAACACCTCTCAGTCTCAGGGCAAGCTCCCAGTATTTATAGAAGAATTCCGAGGAATTAAATAGATAGAATAATGCTCCGAGCTGAACAATGATCGAGATGAGAATCAAAAACACCGGAAATCGATTTTTCTTTTTTTCAGGCATAACGATAGATAACACTAACAAAATGATAACATTTTAGCGCTTTGAAATTATAAATTCGCCAAGAACCCCGTACCTCGTAGCGGCTGCCTTCAGGCTGCCACACGATGGCGACCTGAAGGTCGCCGCTACGAGCAAGCTGAATCATAGTAATAATTTCAAAGCACCAAAATATTACTTCGAATGTAATTCAAAACTAGAATTTTTCCCCCGGAAAAATTCTATTATAGATAAACTGAGGGCGCCAGGGATAACCGGTTACCGGATAGAAAACCTGTTTCTTCCCGAAGATTGTCCCCCCTTTTTTGTATTGTAATTTCAAAAGGTCGGGGAACCAGTCTTCCCGATCCAGAATAAGCATTTCATATCTCCCATCTTCCATCGCGGCGATAAATTGATTGAGCCAGATACGGCCGGGATCATCCTCTTCGGTCCCTCTTGCCAGGAGAATATCCAGGATCGCGGTCCAGTGTGCGGTTGATTCTTTCCCGGCCAATCGAGGGAGATAACCGTGGAAGGGGAGTAAAATCGGGCCGGAAGAATTTTCCATAAGAGCAACCAGTTTATCTCCCGCCCGGTAATCAGCCCGGGTCGGGATGTATCGGGAAGGGAGATATCCCAGCATGATAAACTGAACAATAATCAGGATACCGATTACAGTCTGCCTCGCGTTTCTCGCGAGGCTATTGAAACGGTTGGATCGCTTCCCCTCTCTCCCCCAGACCCAGCCGGAGAGAAGCGCGAGTGCCAGGGCCAGCGGGAGCAAGGTATTGATATAACTATTTATGTTAGCCCGGCCGACAAGACTGACCAGGAAGAGGCTTGTGCTCAGAAAAAGGCATAAAAGGCCGGTGGAGGAAGCTTTATCAGACCTATGATCTTCGATGATGATGATCCCGGCATAGATACTTATTCCTAATAGGACCGGGAATACGCGAAGAATATCATGAAGCAAATACTCCCTGATCTGATTCGGCATAAGAGCATGGAAGGAGGAGAGCCGGAAAACATAATATACATACCATCCCCCGTAATAATAATTCAGCAGCAGCGTCCCGCCCCCCCCCGCTAATATTAATGTGACCAGATAGGGGAGAAATAGCCTCCTTTCTTTAATCAGATAATAACACGCTACCGCCAGAGCCGGGGCCAGAGCTACCTGTTTGGTAAAAAAAGCGGCGGAGAATATCAGCGCGGTTATGGTGGCTCCGCCCGATCTACCCTTCCATCTTATCGCGGTATAGAGCCCCAGAACCACCCAGAAAAGAAAGAGGCTGTCCACCCGGGCAATATCCATCCAACCGCCGGTAGCTTCATAGGCCGCCGCGAAGATCCCGGCGGAGATAAATCCCGCCGTAAATACTCCGGTCTCCCGTTTAACAATTCCAAAAAGAAGCAGCATACTGCCCAGGGAAGCAAGTAATGATATAAGACGGGGGGCAAAGAATCCCTCTCCCAGAAAGATCGGAAGAGCACACGTCTGAACTCCAGTCACACTGATATATCTCGTATGCCGTCTTCTGCTTGAAAAAAAAAAACACACCACACCCCACCACACCCCCCCCCCCCCCTCCCGTATTTACTATTTTTCCTTCCCTCACTTCTTGCTTAAATTATGTCGTGAATTTTCTTGCATCATCTCCTAATATTCTAGACGATAC
>CAKZYZ010000011.1 GCA_937885075.1 uncultured bacterium
CAGGACGATTGCAGTCAGGACGATTATCCCTCTACCTCAGCCCCTTTTCATGACAGGACTATTGCAGACAGGACTATTATCCCCCTACCTCGGCCACTTTTAATCGTTCTGTCTTAATTTCTTTTTGCTTTTAATGGTCCTGTCTGCAATCGTCCTGTCTTAATTCTTTTTGCCTTTAATAGTCCTGCTTAAGAACGCGGCCCGAGCGGAGCGACGGTAAGTTCTTAGGGTGCCAGTTCCTTATTAGTAATCGAGAACTTTGACTCCTTGACCAGGTTGTTGAACCAGGTGTCATAGACCAGCATCGCTTTTCCTCTCCGGGTCGTATTTTCCCATTTCTCCTTCTCATCATCCGGCATCGGCCCGGCCGATTTTCTTTCCAGGACTGTCAGGAAGGCATAGCCGCCCTCGGTGGGGATAAGGCTGCTGACCTGTCCGGGGGCAGTGAGGAAAGCGGCCTGGATAAAGGAAGGAGATTCCGGGAGGGAATCACCGCCTTCCCGGGTGAAGAAAGGAGTGGTATCCACCTTCAGTTCTAGCTCTTCCGCCGCCGATTCAAAGTCAAATTCTTCATCAGTCATCAACTTCCGTAATTCGGTCAGTTCATCCCGGGCGACCTTAAGAGTCTCCTGATCGGTTAACTCTTCATTAAGGATGGTCATGATCTTTTCTCGGGCATCTTCAAATGGAAGATGGGCGGCATCCTTCTTTCCGGTTACGACGAAGAAGATGAAACCTTCCTCCACCGGGATGGGATAGCTGACAATCTCATCAATCTTCATAGCGAAGGCAAGACGATTTATTTCCGGGACCTCTCCCAGTTCCGGGATCGCCTCCTCCAGAGAGAAATATCCGCTGCTTATAACCGGAAGCGAGAACTTTTCCGCCACCTCTTTAATTGTGTCCTCGGCCAGGGCCTGGTTAATCTCCTCAGCCAGAGCGGTTGCTTCCGCGCTGCATTTCTGCTCCACCAGAGCAGTCCGGATCTCCTCTTTTAAATCACCCATAGATGGCGGCTCATCAGTCTCCTCGGCGAACGATGCTATCTCCTCCTGATATCGGGTCTCAATCTCTTCCGGTTTGATGCTAACAGTATCTTTGAACTCTTCCCGGGAGATAACTATATATTGAATATCAACCTGGGTCTGGATCTGGAATTGGGATCTGTTCTGCTCGTAATATTCATTCAATTCAGCCTCGGGTATTTCAATCGGATCATCTGAGGTGTCTTGTAAGACCTGGATATACTCGACCTTTATCTTCTCATTCATCCTCAGGTAGGTCTCATCAATCTCCGCCTGGGAGATCAGGGCCTGGCTCTGAATGGTCGCCTGTAATTTCTCGATCGCGAGGAGATACTCAACTTGCTTCTCAAAAGAAGCGGCCTCCATCCGGAACTGGTTGAGAATCCGGTTGTAACGGTCGGGGTTAAATCTGCCGTCGATCTGAAAGATTGGGAATCCTGCCAGGGCGCGGACCAACTCAGGGCGGGTAGTGGTAATTCCGGTCTTTTTCGCTTCTATCCTCAGGATAAGGCGTTGCCAGGTAATCTTGAAGAGTTGTTCCTGGGATAGTTCCCTTCCTCTCCAGGCGGCGAAGGCGTGGGCTGCCCGGTAAGTCTGGGAGAAATCCTCCAGGGTTATTTTCTCCCCCCAGATCACTTCGGCTTTGGATCCAGCCACCTTGGGCCGGATCAGATACCATACTCCGTAACCTCCCATAGTGATAACCAGGGCGATAATTAGCGGCCAGAGTATCTGCTTGGTATTTCTGCGCATTCCTTTCAGCATAATTTTTTCTCCGAAAAAATTTGATTAAATTTTGTTATAATGGCTTTCTTTTTTAAAATATTTTTAACGTCCGGTATCTTCTTTTTTTAGAAAACCAAGAGATACTAATCATTGAATCAGCATTGCCCAATACAAGAGTTATACTATTTGTTCAAAACTAAATTAGCGACCGAAGGGAGCTAATTTATTAAAGATGCCTATTATAGGGACAGAATATTTTAGTGCAATAAAATAATCCTTGTATCATGGGAAAGGATTCAATATATTTAACTTAAATCTTCGGGGCAGGGTGAAATTCCTGACCGGCGGTGATCCGATTGAAGAATTGGTAAGTCCGCGACGCCCCGCCACTTTCGATTAGAAATGTAGTTGTGTAACAGACGAATATAGATTATTTTAACGTTGTTTTATAATTAACGTTACTGATCGAAAATGGTGGGGGGTGAACCGGTGAAATTCCGGTACCGACGGTATAGTCCGGATGGTAGAAGATGATGTAATATAATCTGCAGTTGTCTGCCCCGGAGATATCCCTCTCCGGGGATTTTTTATTTAACTTGGGTTTAACCTGAAATAGAAAAAGGAATAATGAAAAAAGAAGATTATAAAAATGAGGAACAAACCACTCCCCACTCGCCATATCAGGATATCAGGGGACCAGGGGATCAGGTAGCCCAACTGCCCACACCGCGGTCAACGACCGCGGCTACAACCATTCCCCACTCCCCACTCCCCACTCCCCAATTTGACCCCATCGAAAGCCTGATAGAGGATCTGAAAGCGGGCAAGATTATCATTCTCACCGACGATGAAGGCCGTGAGAATGAGGGTGATCTGATTATGGCGGCGGAGAAGGTTACTCCGGAAGCGATCAACTTTATGATCTCACGGGGGAGGGGACTGGTATGCGTGCCGATGACCGCGGAACGATTAACGGCGCTTGGTTTGGAACCTATGGTGAAGAGTAACCAGGATACCTATGGGACTGCTTTTACGGTTTCGGTGGATGGAGCGGCTGGAATCACCACCGGGATATCTCCCGGTGATCGGGCCCGGACTATTCAGGTGCTGGTCGATCCGGATTCAACGCCGGATGATATCGTCAGTCCGGGGCATGTTTTCCCCCTGGAAGCCCGTTCCGGAGGGGTGCTGGTCCGGGCCGGCCATACTGAGGCTACCGTGGATCTAATGCGCCAGGCAGGCCTTACCCCGGCCGGAGTAATATGTGAGATTATAAACGATGATGGTACCATGGCCCGTCTCCCCCAGTTGAAAAAGTTCAAAGAGGAGCACGGTCTGAAGATGGGGACGATCGCCGATCTTATAAGTTTTCGCCGGTCCCGGGAGAATCTGGTCCGCCAGACAGTGACCACATCACTCCCTACCGCCTATGGTGATTTTCAGCTCAAGCTCTTCTCATCTGAGGTGGATGGGGGGCGTCCCCATCTCGCGATGATAATGGGAGAGGTGGAGGGCAAGAAGGATGTCCTGGTCAGGGTTCATTCCAAGTGTTTAACAGGAGATACCTTTGGATCTTCTCGCTGTGATTGTGGCGATCAGCTTAAGTTTGCCCAGAAGAAGATCGCGGAGGAGGGGACGGGCGTTATTCTCTACATGGATCAGGAGGGAAGGGGGATTGGCCTGGAGAGTAAGCTAAAGGCCTACGCTCTTCAGGATCAAGGATTGGATACCGTTGAAGCCAATGAAAAACTGGGCTTTGCCGCCGACCTTCGGGACTATGGTATCGGAGCTCAGATCCTGCGGGAGCTGGGATTGAGCAGTATCCGGCTCATGACCAACAACCCCCGCAAGATAATCGGTCTGAGCGGATACGGCCTGAGTATATCTGAAATTGTCCCGATAAAGATCCCCCCCAACAAACATAATTATCGCTATCTCAAGACAAAGAAGGAGAAACTGGGGCATCGCCTTTAAATATAAATGCTGGAGTAATGGAGTATTGGAGTGATGGAGTATTGGAGTAATGGAGTGATGGAGTATTGGAGTGATGGAGAGATAGATAAGCCTATCCATCATTCCGGTACTCCAGCCGGGGGAACCATAAGCTTTAAGTGAAATCATAGGAGGTTTCTATAATGAAAGTATATGAAGGAAATCTGTCAGCGGAAGGTCTGAAGTTTGGTATTGTAATCAGCCGGTTCAACAACTTCATCACTAAAAAGCTCCTGGAAGGAGCGCTGGACGCGTTGAAGAGAAATGGCGGGGGGGAAGAAGATATAGAAGTTGCCTGGGTCCCCGGCTCATGGGAGATCCCGGCGGTAGCCTCCCGGATGGCCCGGAATAATAAATATGACGCGGTTATCTGCCTGGGGGCGGTTATTAAGGGAGATACAGCGCACTGGCAGTATATCAGCACTCAGGTAACGCGTGGTATTGCCGCTGCGGGAGAAGGCAGTAAGATCCCGGTTGTCTATGGAGTAATTACCCCCGACACCCTGGAGCAGGCAATTGAGAGAGCGGGAACCAAAGCCGGGAACAAAGGCTTCGACGCCGCCATGGCCGCGATCGAAATGGCGAATTTGTTTAAGGAACTTAGCGCCTCCGGCGGGAACGTTAAAAAATAAGGACGTTGAAGAATAAGGACGTTGAAAAATAAGGACGTTGAAGAATAAGGACGTTGAAAAAACGTTAAAGATCGCTGAAGGTTGCTAAATGCCTCGTAAAATAAGCCGAAAACCGGAAAAGCTAGTCGAAGGCGAATAACTTTAGGCACTTTAGCGCACTTTAGGCACTTTCAACTTCATCTTACTTTAGGCACTTTCAACTTCATTTCACTTTAGGCACTTTTTTTTAACATGGGACAGAGAAGACAATCAAGAGAATTAGCCCTCCAGTTTCTCTATGGCTACGGTATGAACCGGCGCGAGGGATCGCTGGAAGAGGCAATAACCGACTTCTGGAATAGTAACCGTGCTCCTGAAGGTGTCCGGCAATTTGCCGCTGATCTGATCGATGGTACGTTGGAGAATCTGGATCGTATTGACAATATTATCAGAGAAAATGCCACAAACTGGAAACTGGACAGGATCGCCCTGGTAGATAAGAATATACTGCGGCTGGCGATTTATGAACTTATCTATCGTGATGATATCCCCCCTGCCGTAACGATCAACGAGGCGGTTGAGATCGCCAAGAAATTCAGCACCCCCCGGTCAGGAAAGTTTGTAAACGGTATTCTGGATAAGGTAAAAATAAGTGCCTAAAGTTTGAAGTGCCTAAAGTTGGAAGTTATCGCCTGACCCGGCAGGGAAGGACTGGGATGGCAATTGATCAAGTAAGCAGTAAGTGGCAGTTGACAGCGAAAAAACTGAAAAGCCGAATATCCAATGACCAACGACCAATATCCAATGTCCAAAAGCAAAAAGAAATTTAGACAGGACGATTGCAGACAGGACGATTAAAAAGCAAAAAAAATAAAGGCCGAGGCGAGGCTAATAGTCATGTCTGCAATGGTCCTGTCATAAAAGGGGGTGAGGTAGGGGCAATAGTACTGTCTGTAATGGTCCTGCCATAAAAGGGGGAGAGGTAGGGGGAAGAAGAAGTTTTAACAAGTAGAAAGTGACAACTTTAAATCAGGACTTGACCGTCAGGATCATAGTTCTCCTCTCTTCAAATTCGTGTAATTCGTAGTTCATTAAAGGGGCCGACGCGGGGGAAGCGGAATGTCCAATATCCAACGGCCAATAACCAATTCCCAAATAGTAATGACCAATGTCTATGGTGAATTGGAAGTTGGAAGTTGGCCATCCTCCTTCGCCAAGGCTATGGCGGACTGGTTGGAAATTCATCATGGGGCCGAGGTAGGGGGCAGCAATTAGTGTAAATTAGTGTAATTAGTGGACAGCAAAGCCGCCAATCCCAGGCGAAACAATCAGAGTAATCTGTGTAATCCGTGGACAAAAAGCCGCCAATCTCAGGTGAAACAAGTAGATAATTAGTGGACTGCAATGAAGTTAAACCGAACAGCCGATCTCCATATTCATACCATCGCTTCCGATGGAACTTATACTCCACGCCAGGCGCTGGAAGAAGCTCAGAGAGCAGGGCTTACCGCGATTTCAATTACCGACCATGATTCGGTTGAATCCCTGGCGGAGGTGATCTCCTTAGAAGACGAATATGGGATAGAGGTTATCCCGGGGATTGAACTGTCGGTTGAAATGGGCAATACCGAGATGCACCTGCTGGGATATTATATTGATTATCAAGATAGGGTTCTCCTGGAGCGCCTCTTCGAGTTGCGGAAAAATCGTATCGCGCGGGCGGGAGAGATGCTGCTGAGACTTGAGAAGATGGGTTTCCCCCTCGACATGGATGCTCTGCTCCCCGGCCAGATGACGGGCTCGATCGGTCGGCTTCATATTGCCCATGGCCTGCTCCGATCCGGATATATCGGAAGCATTCATGAAGCATTCAAAAAATATATCGGTAACGATGGCCCGGCCTATGTCCCGAAGCAAAAACTGGAGAAAGAGGAGGTGATGGAGATGATTCTCCACGCGGGTGGAGTCCCGGTATTAGCCCATCCGGGGCAACTGAATCGGGATGAGCTGATACCGGAGTTAATAGATCTTGGCCTGGCCGGTCTGGAAGCATTCTATCCGAGCCATTCCAGGTTTAAAACCAACCATTATGTAGAACTGGCCCGGCATTATAACATCCTGGCCACCGGCGGATCGGATTGCCATGGTGCTAACAAAGAAAACATAATAATGGGAGAAGTCCGGGTTCCTTATCAGGTTGTTCTGGATCTGAAGGAAAAACGGAAGATTGGAGAATAGGGAATGGGGAGAGAAAGTTGAAAGTGCCTTAAGTTTGAAATGCGCTTCAGCCAGAGGCTGATCCGCCTCTGGCGGAAAAGTGCCTTCCTCCGTCGCTAAAGCTTCCGCCTTCGTCAAGACTATGGCGCACAGGATGGCGGATAAAAAAGTTGTTCGCCTGCGTGGTTAAAAGAGGCAGTGAGTCGAAAGCAGAGGCAAGCGGAATCTCCAATGCCCAGATGTGCTCGATGCAAAACAATTAGTGTAATTAGTGGACAGCAAACCCTCCCAGCCGAGGCGAAATAATCAGAGTAATCTGTGAAATCCGTGGACAAAAAAGGGGGGGGAGGCAGAGGCAGCAATAATTATATCCGTGGACGGCTAAAACAACCATGTCTAAAACAATCAAATCCGGTTTAGGCAAGACCCGCCACTCCTTGAAGAATCGTCTCTCCCGCTGGCTGGGGTGGTCCGGTAAGCTGGATGATGATTTCTGGGATGATTGGGAAGAGGCCATGATTGAGGTTGATCTCGGTGTGGAGACAACCCTGGAGCTGCTCGATAAAGTTCGGGGCGGGCTCGGGAGCAAGAAAGAAGCGACACCGGTGATAGTTAAAGAAAGGCTGGGGGAAGAGCTGGTCTCTATCCTGGAGAGTGAGGCCGGAGCGTTACCCCGGAAATCTAAAGATAGAGGTAATCCCATTGTTATTATGGTGGTGGGAGTAAATGGAACCGGGAAGACCACCACTATCGCTAAACTGGCCCGGAAGTTATCGGCGGATGGCAGCCTGGTTATACTGGCGGCCTGCGATACTTTTCGGGCGGCAGCAATCGAACAGCTTCAGATCTGGGGGGAGAGGCTGGGGGTTGAAGTTATAAGTCAGCAATATGGAGGTGACCCCGCCGCGGTTGCCTTCGACGCGTTAAAAGCGGCAACCGCCCGGAGCTGTGACTACCTGATTATCGATACCGCCGGGCGCCTCCATACCAGGACCACGTTGATGGATGAACTGGCCAAGATTGTCCGGGTCCTCCGGAAGATAGATCCTGGTGTGCCTGATGAGGTATATCTCTGCCTGGACGCGACCTTTGGTCGGAATGGTGTCGTCCAGGCCGCGAAATTCGCGGAGGTGCTCCCTCTGACCGGGGTATTGCTGACCAAGCTCGACGGGACAGCCCGGGGCGGAATGGTGGTATCCATCCAGAAGGAACTGGGGATTCCGGTTGTCGCTCTGGGAGTAGGAGAAGATGCCTCCGACCTGATCGAGTTCAATCCGGTGGCTTTTGTGGAGGGACTGATAGGAGACTAGGGGAGGACTATTTTTGACAGGACTATTTTTGACAGGACGATTTTGGGACAGGACGATTGCAGGCAGGACTATTAAAGACAGAATGTCCGGCGACACAGATAAAGACTGAACATTCAACGCCCAACGCTCAACGCTCAACTTTCAACGTTCAACGGGAATATCCAACAAGTAATATCCATTCAAAAAGGAAAGGGACCGCTGCCCTGTGGGATAGGTTTTTAACCTCGATCTGGGCCAGGCAATCGGGTTAAAAACCCTTCCTACAGGGCAGTGACAGCAATCAATTCGCGCAGATTCGCGAGATTAGCGGTTTAATAAATCGCCAAGCCGAGGCAAAGCAATTAGTGCAAATTAGTGTAATTAGTGGACAGCAAAGCCGCCAATCCAAGGCGAAATAAGTAGTATAATTAGTGGACTGAAAAGGACTGAGGTAGGGGGGAAGAAAGTTTACGGCCCTGCCCGCCATAGCCTTGGCGAAGGCTGGTTGACGGAGAAAGACCCAATTAAGGTAGTCTCCGTTCCCATAGTTTTTAAATTCGTGTAGTTCGCGTAATTCGTAGTTCATTAAAGAGGCCGAGGTAGGGGGGAAATAGTCCTGTTAAAGCGGAGCTCTGGAGATTATTATTTTGCGGAGAGATAGCTATTATATGCGGAAAGCCTTGTCTCTGGCTGTTAGAGGTGGTCTCGCGGTTCGCCCGAATCCGCGGGTAGGGGCGGTTCTGGTCAAAGGCGGTAAAATCATCGCTTCAGCCTATCATTCCCGCTATGGCGGTGCTCACGCGGAGGCGAAAGTCCTGCGAAAAGCCGGAGCGGCAGCCCAAGGTTCTACACTCTATGTCAATCTGGAGCCATGCTCCAGTTACGGCAAAACCCCTCCCTGCACGGATGCCATCATCCAGGCCGGTGTCGGGCGAGTTGTCATCGGGTGCGGGGATCGCCAACCTCTCAATAGCAACCGGGCGGAGAGGATCCTCGCCCGCGCCGGGATCGTGGTGACTACCGGGGTTCTGAAAGAAGAAGCAATTGCTTTGAATATCGATTTTTTCATCTGGGCCGAAGAGTGCCGTCCCTATACTACTCTGAAGCTGGCGCTCTCCTTAGATGGCAAGATCGCGGACCGCCGGGGAAGGTCTAAGTGGATCAGCTCACCGCCCAGCCGGAGATACGTTCATTATATGAGAAGCCGCTCCGACGCGATCCTGGTAGGATTGAAGACCGTCATCGCCGATAACCCTCTTCTAACCGCCAGGATGGGGTATAGCCATACCGGTCTGAAGAAAGTGGTCCTGGACAGCAGCTGCGATATCCCTGTCAATTCCCGGCTGCTACGCGGATCAAACGCGAAAAATACCATCCTGGCAGTAACTAAAGCCGCTCCTCCGGATAACCTGAGTAAGATTGCCGCCCTCGGCGCAACCATTATAAAAGTCCCCTCCCGAAAGGGAAGAGTGAGTCTGAAATTACTCTTTCGAAAGCTGGCCGGCCAGGGGATAATGAGATTACTGGCTGAAGGAGGAGGAGAGACCGCCGCATCCCTGCTGGAGGAAGGATTGGTCGATGAATTACATCTTTTTGTCGCCCCGATTATCATCGGCGGCCGGGGTGGTGTTCCCGCGGTGGGAGGAGAGGGAGTGAAGAGTATCAAAGAGGCGTACCGGCTCCGTGATGCGGTTGTAGACCGAATGGGAGATGATATTCATATATTCGGACGGATAAAAGACGTTGAAAGAAAGGGACGTTGAAGAATAAGGACGTTGAAAAGAAGGGACGTTGAAGGATAAAGACGTTGAAAAGAAGGGACGTTGAAGAATAAGGACGTTGAAAAGGAAAACGTTAAAGATCGGAGAAAAACTGAACTTCCAACATCGAACCAGCCGTCGCTAAAGCTATGGCGGGCAGGGCTCCGAACGTCGAACGTCGCATTGGCAGAAGAGCCATCGTCAACCGGATTCAGATTGATGGTATAATTTCTCTATCCACCACCGACCTTGCGTCGGTGGAGATATGATTGATAGCTAATTTATATGTTTACCGGGTTAATTCAACAATTGGGCGTGGTCATCCGTCAGGGAAGCAGCACACTTACAATCGATGCTGGAAGTCTCGCTTCATCCTGCCGACTCGGAGAGAGTGTGGCCGTGAGCGGGGTATGTCTGACAGTCGTCGATATCTCACCTCCCCGGGTGGCTATGGATCTGCTGAAAGAGACCCTTGAACGGACCAATCTGGGGTTATTAAAGCCGGGGGATATAGTGAACCTGGAACCGGCCCTGAAAGTTGGTGGGGAACTGGGGGGACATTTTGTCACCGGACATGTTGACGGTGAGGGAAAATTGATCTCCCGGAGAAAGAGCGGACGGGATTGGATCTTCCGGCTCGAGCTTCCTTCCGGATTGGAGAAGTATATGGTGGAGAAAGGATCGATCACCATAGAAGGGGTCAGCCTGACGATCGCGGAGGTAGCCGGGAAGATCGTATCGGTTCACATCATCCCGCATACTTTTTCGAATACCAATCTAAAAGAGAAGCAGGAGGGCTCTCTACTAAATATAGAGGCTGATCTTTTAGGGAAGTATGTGGTCAATTTTCTGGAGAAGCGCGACGGATCATCCAGTTTAATAGACAGGTCATTTCTGGAAGAGAGAGGGTTTATATAAAGTTGAAAGTGCCTAAAGTGCGCTTAAGTGCCTAAAGTTATTCGCTTTCGCCTGGTGTCTTTCTTCTTTCAAATTTGCGTAATTTGTCTCCTCGCTTACTTCGGGATAAGAATTCGTAGGTTTAAAGGTGGCCGAGGTAGAGGCCAATAATTTGCGTAGATTCGTGAGCAGCGCAAAATGACCTTCGGTCATCGCGGGGTAAAATTAGCGGTTTAATAAGCCACCAAGCCGAGGCGAAACAATTAGTGTAGATTAGTGCAATTAGTGGACAGAAAACCCACCAAGCCGAGGCGAAGCAATCAGAGTAATCCGTGAAATCCGTGGACAAAACCCCCCAAGCCGAGGCGAAACAATTAGTACGATTAGTGTAATTAGTGGACAAAAAAGTGGCCTAGCCTGGATCAAGGCCAATCCCTTTCCTGCGTTTGTTCTCCTCTCCATTCTCGTCCATCTGATCTTCATTGGTATAACCCGGCAATGGAATCAAACGTCGGTGATCGGCACTCCGGAGAGGATCGATTTCGATTATCGCGAGATCCGTGATGAGATAAATGAAGAAGACCTTGAGCTGCCTGAACCAGCATCTCCGGAGGTTAAAGAGGAATTGCCTGAACCGGAATACCTGGATGAAGAGGTTCCTCCCCCAGCCAATGATCTGTCTCAGGTGGAACCGGAGACAGAAGAGGTAATATTCTCCACGGCACCTTCCGTTGCCATTGATGCTGAGGCCGTTCGCTCCCGGGCGTTAGGAAAGTATATATCCTATCTCCAGGATATCATCGACCTGAAATTGGAATATCCCGAACGCGCTTCCCGGGAGGGGAGGGCAGGAGAGGTGACAGTCCTGTTTACTCTGGATAATACCGGACAGCTTCTGGCTCTCTCTATCCCCCCGGAAGGGCAGGCCGCTTTCCATCCCTTCAACCGGGCCGCCCTCAACGCGGTCCGTGAGGCGGCCCGCTACTTTGATTCATTCCCGGAAATTATAAGCAAAGAAACAATAACCTTCCGTCTCCCGATTAAATTTACGCTAAAATAAATTAGCCAGCCGTTGGCGGGTCTGATGGAGATTGCTTTTTCTCTTAATCAGCATAATTCGCAGTTATATGTTAAAAGGGATAAATAGAGGGAAAAATCACCCCAACGGGGTGAAACATTAAAGCCCAGGGTGAAACCCTGGGTATTAAACGCACCAAAACCCCCCATCCCCTTTCCTTCCCCGTCCCAACCGACCGGATGGACAAAACGGTTCGGGCAGGCGATGGGGGCAAGGCTGAGGGAGAGGTGTGAGGAGATGGGTGGAACTACATTATTCCCGGGGTAAAACCCCGGGCTGAAATGTTATACCCTTTCAGGGTATTGACCTAAATTTACAATCATTTATTTTTTATTCCGGACAATCAGCACAGCTAACGGAATTTACTTTGTTAAAATAAGTTCACCGAACGAGGTGAGGGCTGAGTCCTTTTTAATCGGGCGAAATTAACCGATTGACAGACCTAGAATGTTTAGATATAACGATTATTTAAATATAGAAATATATTTTATTTTTACGGAGTAAAAATAAAAAGGGGGTGAATTTAAGTGCCTAAAGTCGTGTTAAAAGCAAACGAATCGGTAGACCGGGCTTTGCGGAGACTGAAGAAGAAGATGGACAAGGAAGGAATTATCAAGCAGTTGAAGAAGCATCGCCACTACGAAAAACCAAGTGACCGGAAACGGAGAATAAGAAAGAGATCCCGACCACAGAATCTATAATCCAATCCGGAAGAGTTTAATTAACCCGCGTTATCCGTTTCCACGGATAACGCGGGTTTTTTCTATCATTTTCCCGGTAAAAATCATAATGTTGAATATCAGAACTTAGCCCTCGCTTCGCTCGGACAACTTTTCCGCTAAGGAAAGCAGGAAATCAGGAGAATTTAAATAATCCACTCTCCTGCCTTCCTGCTTTCCTTAGAGGTTATTGAAATTCCGAAGCAGGAACTTAGCTACGCAATTTATTTAACCGCGAATCTCGCCCCCGATTAAAACTTCGGGGCGGAGAAATCCTCACGAATTAAAAGAAAATATTAACTACGAATTTTACCCCGCGATGATTGCAGATCATTTTGCAGGGTTCGCGAATTACACGAATTATTCTGATTAGGGAAAAAACAATCCACCTAATCCGATTCCCCGCATAATTCGGGATAAGAATCTGTGAACAAAAGGGGCCGAGGTAGGGGAGAAAGAAAGTTGATGGTTTATGGTTATCGGTTGACGGAGAAAAACCAAATTAGTCAGGATCATAGTTCTCCTCCATTCAAATTCGTGTAATCCGTGAAATCCGTGGACAAACCCCGCCAAGCCAAGGCGAAACAATTAGTGCAAATTAGTGTCCCCGCAAAATGACTTTCAGTCATCGCGGGGTAAAAATTAGTGGACAGTAAAGCCGCCAATCCAAGGCGAAACAATCAGAGTAATCTGTGTAATCCGTGGACAAAAATCCGCCACGCCAAGGCGAAACAAGTAGAATAATTAGTGGACAGCAAAGCCCCCCCCACCAAGCAAATATGTTCGCAATATCAACAGTCTGGAATGTCTGGCGTCATAAAACCGCCCAATCGATGGTCGAGGAATTGAGGGATCTCGGTTTTGACCGTCTGGAGTTGAGTTTTGGCCTTCCCTCGAAGATGGTGGCGGATATCAGCCTGATGGTGGAGGAGGGGTCGATCGCGGTCGGTAGTCTCCATAATTACTGTCCCGCGCCTATTCTCCGGGATGGTCAAACTCTCTCCCATACTATCTTACCTCTATCAAACACTGATGAAGAAGAGAGAAAATGGGCGGTAAGGCAGACCATGCGGACTATTGAGACCGCTCATTCCCTGGGCGCGTCGGCGGTTGTTCTTCATATGGGGAAGGTCCTCATCCGTCCTACCAGTCCCAGGCTGATGATGCTGGTTGAGAATGGCGAGGTTAATTCAGGCAGGTCCGATAGATTAAGATCAAAGCTGAGAAAGAGAAGGGAGTCTAAGAAAGAGCCATATCTGGAGCAGGCCGCGAAAAGCCTCCGGGACCTGGCCCCTTATGCCGCGGAATTGGATATAAAATTGGGGATCGAGACCCGTTATTACCCGGAAGAGATTCCCAGCCTTGATGAGATCGGAGAGCTTATCGCGTGGATTGATTCACCGGCGGTTGGTTACTGGCATGATATGGGTCATGCCGCGGTGAAAGAGAATATTGGCTGGGACTCCCATCTGGAATATCTTGAGAGATATGGCGAGAAACTGATCGGGATGCATATCCACGATGTTATTCTCACCCGTGATCATAGAGCCCCTCTCCAGGGTGATCTTGATTTTAGACCATTAGGGGAGTATATGAAGAAAGAGGGTGTATTAAAGGTTGTGGAAGTCCACCCCATCGCCACCGCGGAAGAGCTTAAAAACGGCCTGGCTTTCCTCCGACGCCTTATTGGCGAAGTTGGGAGTGAACCGGAAGCATCGAATAAAATTTCTATCGGGTAGAAATTTCAATCATTGGAGTTGCTGTTGGATCTCATAAGGGCGATAACCCCTGCCGCTGCCCCTATCCCGACAAAGATTAAAACAATGTATCCTATCTCATTCATCGGAGGGTCATAATCCGCAGGTGGTTCTCCTCCGGCGAAGATAAAATCCTGATTAAAGGTAATTCCCGCTTCCCGCAGTAAGACTGTCTTCCGTTCCGCTTCCTCCCGGCTCATCCCCAGTTCGACAAACCGTTCGGTTATTCTGGAATCAACCGAGACGGCAGAGGTGTCTTTCGACTTCAGGAGGGCGGCATTTCCGGGAGAGGGGAGTATTGCCATAAAAAGGCAGAGGTATCCGATTAATACAATCAAGATAAGTTTTTTTGTGTTTTGAAACATAGGAGATCCTCCAGAGTCCTATTAGGTTGAACATAGCCCTTGCCACGCTCAAGCATTTGAATCATCTTAGGAAAGCATGGAATCAGGCAGGAAACTGACTTCCTATCTTCCTAAGTGGTATATATTCTGCAGTATTTGGCTTTAGCAAAAATCTCAGGCGAGATAAAAGGTATCACCTTCATTCTCCCCGGTCAAGTTTAATTAGAGTATACGAATCTCACAATTTAGGTAATATTAATTCAGGGATGGTTTTACCTCATAGAGAATATATAGATCTCTCTCTCCCTGCTCTGAAAAGGATTTAACCCGCCGGGCTTTGTAACCATATTTTAGCAGGGCATCATGAAAAATCCGCGAATTTTCCGGGAACAGGCTTATATTCTCCGGATGAAGTAGGTATAAGTAATTCGGATCCGAAAAATATTCTTTAAAGCTTTCGGGGATGGGTAAATCATTTAAAGCTTGCCATTTATCTTCCATCCGTGCTCTGCCTCCGGTTAACACAGCCAGGTTCCTATATAATCCCCAATCAAGACAGAGAGTGGTCTTATTCTGTTGGGTGACAAGGTAATCCGCTACTTCATTTATCCGGCTGGACCAGGCCCACCAACCGGATCTATCGACTGCGAATGTTTGATGAAGAAGCAGGGTTAATCTGCAATCAGTATAGACTGTAAGACTGAATAAAAGCAGGGCCGCGCAAGCCAGTATCCTTATCTTTATTTTCTGGAATAGGGGAGGGGAGAATATAAGAACAAGGACTATTCCGCATAATATATGAGGGAACGGATATGTCATCAACATATGATGAGCTCCCCAGGTTTGAGGAGTAATCATGGCAAAAAATAGAATACCCAGAAATAATATCAAGACAAACTCAGCGGCCGACAGGTCTTTTTTGTTGGCTCGCCGGGAGGTGATAATTAAGCAGGTAATCACCAGCAAAGAAAAAGCAAAGAGATATGGAAAGAATAATGGTACCGTGAAATGGCCCAACCACAACCGTTTCTCCAGCCAGAATCCATTAAGGGTCTCGATAAACACTATAAACGTCGTAGAGAGGTTCTCTAATCCATTGATCAAAGATTTCTGGGTACGCGGGTCCTGATCAAGTATCTTGAGAAAGGTCTTGCCCGAGTTCAGGATGTTAAAGAGGATCAGGGGGGCGGCGCCAATTAATAATACCGCAATGCCTGAGATGAGCATTCCCGGTCGTAATCTCCTCCATACCGCTCTCCCCTTCAGGAGTATTCCGGAAATTGCCAGCGCCGCCGCGAACCATAAAAAGTTTGCCTTATCAAAAGCCCCCAAGCCCAGACAGAAGAGAGAAAGAATAAAGGCATAAGACCTTCCGGTTCGCCACCAGGATAGAAGCCCCACCAGCGCGGCCATCTTCAGAACCATCATTATAGCTATTGGCCCAAAGTCAGTTCTCGTATAAAAAATAAAATTAGGGTCGCAAGCCAATAGAAGAGTGGAGATAAAAGCGACCGGGAGGTTAAATAATCGGGCTGTCCATAAGTAAGTAAGCCATAAGCTAAGTAACCCTAAGATGACGGTGGTAAGACGGACCGTAATTGGACTGATATTAAATAGCTTGAAGATGAAGATGAAGAGGTATGTTTTTAAGGTCCCCAGCTGATCTCGAAGCATCAGGGGGAAAATATTATCCTCAGTGGAATTAATATCTACGCGGGAAGGGGAAGAACCCCGCCACCCGAACGCCGAGGGGGAGGAATCAGTTCCTCTCTTCAGGAAGAGAACGCATTCATAATAATAATTCGCGTTATCCTCAGCGAAATTGACAGCCGGTAAGATCTGGAACGCCTCATCGTAATAAAACCCCGGTCTGTCGATCTGAAAGAGCGTGGAGAGGAGATAACAAAGAGATGGTATTAGTAATAATAGAATAGCATACTTAGTCTTCATTGTTGTCTGCTTGATTTATTTCTACGGTAATATAAAAAGTAAAAACAATAACATCATTTTCCGTAAGTATTCATTGAAACCCATCACCCCGTGCTCATAGCGGCCCCACCGGCGGCGAGGCCGCTAATGGCAGCCTGAAGGCAGCCGCTACGAGAAAAGGGGCTCATTGAAACCTTACCATTTTCCTTGAAGACTCTAAAAGTCATTTAATTTCCTGGGTTCTCAGTTCTCGGGAGGCAACGCGTCATTGAATCTGATTTATTAACAGAGATATAGAAAGTGAAGATCGTCCCCGATAATTTCCCGGAAAAGGTGAAAGTCAAGACCGTTTTCTTCGTTCTGCTGGGGATAAATCTCTTTTTACGCTGCCGGCTATTGTTCTATCGATATTTTGATTCAGACGAACTGATCCATCTACATTCATCATGGTCTGTTTTTCAGGGTGCGCTCCCATATAAGGATTTCTTTGAACATCACGGACCTATCCTCTACTATCTGCTGGCCCCGCTCTTTTATCTCTGCGGTAATGTTAATATTATCTTTATCTCCCGCGGATTAATGCTCCTGCTGACAATCGGGATTATATATCTGATCTTCAGGATGGGTGGAAAGATATTTAACCATCTGACTGCCTGCCTCGCTTCTCTCTGGTTATCCTACAATTTTATGTTCCTGGCCAAAACTCTGGAGGTCAGGCCGGATGTCCCGGCCATCCTATTTTTTCTGCTTGGCCTGATCTTTCTGCTTGATATTCAGGTCAGGTCGAGAAAGAGATCATATTTTATTTCGGGGATATTTTTTTCTTTAGCTCTCCTCACTACTCAGAAGATGGTCTTTCTCCTCGGTGGGATCGGTATATTGCTGGTTATCGGGTTGGTGATGAAAAGGTATCCTGTCAATAGAATTATCATCATGGTTCTTGGTTTTCTGCTGCCGATTGGTTTATGTTTGGTCTTCTTCGCCAGCCAGAAAGGTATGGAGGAATTCCTCTATCGAACCATCGGAATGGCACTTCGCTGGAAGAGACGCAAGTCCGCCTTCCTCTATCTTAAGGCGTTAGCATATCATAATCCCGGATTCATATTCTGGAGTATCTGGGGATTCTGCGGAGCTATTCTCAAGCTAGTGAAGAGCAGGGATCTGTTTCAGCCATATTCCGTGGTAGTATTCCCTCTGCTGACCGCCGGGATTGGTCTTATGATCATTCCGCTCCCCAATCCCCAGTATTATGCCCTTTTTATCCCCTTGATGAGCTTACTGGCGGCCTGGTCTCTACTCAACTTCCTAGGGTGGTTAGCCGGAACGCATGGCTTTAAGAGAGTTTTCGGAGGTTTGCTGGTTGTTATTCCGGTCCCGTTGTTTTCTTATGGACTGGTCTATTCAAAGTTATTCTGGTTCTCCCGTTCCCTGGAAGGAAACTGGTTCTGGCTGATCTTAACCATCCTTCTGACTATAGGAGTATGTCTATTATCTTATCGCAAGAAAATGGTTACAGGCGGTGTTATTATATTACTGTTTCTGAGTATAATTCCGCGGCCCCTGATATCGATGTGGAACTATTCTTTTATAGACCAGCCGGGGATCCCCCGGCAACCGGAACAACTGCGGGCGATTCAATTAGTGCTGGAGAATACGAAATCGGGTGATAAGGTCATGGATGGCTGGACCGGGTGGAGTTTCCTCAGGGATCATGCGTACTACTACCACTTTCTCCATACGGGAATCCTGATGATGCTGAGCGAAGAAGAAAAAGATGAAAAAATATTGAAAGTGCTTAAGGCCGACCCGCCGGAGATAATCATTAAAGGAGGCTATCTGGATTGGTTCTCCCCTAGAGTTAGAGGATACATCACGCGGAATTATGAACCTTTACCGGAACTGAGACAGATTTTGATCCATAAGGTTTCAGTGACCCCCGTTGCCCCAGGCTCGTAGATGTCCTGCCGTCGGGGCCATCGTGTGGCAGCCTAAAGGCAGCCGCTACGAGATAATGAGATTCACTGAAAGATTACTTTGATCCGAAAAGAAGAAGCGATATAGAGGAATATAGCATTTCTTCTCTGTTATTGCTTCATCGGGTATCTCCCCCCCCCGACCTATTTCCCTTCCGTCCGAACCGGTATTCCGATTGTATCATGGCCGGATCCCCAGGGGATTCCAGTACTGATTGGAGGTGTATTCCAGTACATCGAACGTTCCGCGATCAGCGGAACTTTATTCGCGAAAGGCTCGGTAGTCTCTTCAATCTTTGTTGAGATCGCGTCAGTGATTCCGGCAATATGATTGACTTTAATAGTCTGCCGGGAATCAGCTTTGATTGTGACGTATGTTTCCGTGGGCGCCCCGGTCTGGAAGTAAAAAGTGATCCTGGCTTGAGCGTCCCGGATAGGATGCGGGTTTGACAGAAGAATATATTCATCAAATATATTCGTGGCTCCTTCCGGCAGATACCATATTGGAGCCATGAAAGGTGTTCCGATACTGTCATGTCCGCCGCCCCAGATTATGTTATCCGCGGTCCAGTACATTGCCCGTTCGCACATGATAAATTCACCATTCAACGACTGTACTATCGCGGAGACATGCGGTTGGCTGCCGACAAAGTCGTTAACCTTCATTGTATATCTTGAGTGAGGAGCAACGGTGGTCGTATGTTCCAGCAGAATTCCGGTAAGATCCATCAAGGTAATTTTGATCTCGGCCTCTTCCGTCATCGACGGATTGACCACCAGAATATATTCATCAAAAATATGGGTAGCTCCTTCCGCCAGATACCATATTGTTGAGACTTCAGTAGTTCCCCGGGAGGCATGTCCATCGATCCATTTGATATTGGGACCTTCATTCCAGTAGTCGGTGTCCCAATACATAGTCCGATCGGTGGCGACAGGAACTCGTCCATCCGGCGGCCACTTGGCCTGTACGTCCGGATTCTGCTGAGGAAGGGATTCCACCGTGGCGGCAAGCTGATCCTGTGATCCCGCGATTTTATTGGCGTGAACGGTCCAGTTGCTCTCCGCTCCTACCAGAGTCTGAGTCGTGAATGTCTCTCCATATCTGTTCATGAATGTAACAAGAACATCGGCGGCAAAGCTCGGGTCCGGGTTGACGATATGGATATATTCATCAAATATATGAGTTGCTCCTTCCGGCAGGTACCAATGAGGAGAGATAGTATTACTGGCTATTGTATTATGCCCGCCGCCCCACTTCACCCCCCCCGCGTTCCAGTACATTGAGCGGTCCACCATGATAATCCGGTCGGTCAGGTCGTAGATGAGGAGAGAGACCGAATCATTGTTTTCCCCCCGGGTTCCCGCGACCATCTCATCGAGGGAGAGTGTGTAGCGTGACTCGGGAGAGACGATGTCATTTTTTCTGACAATCGGCCCCAGTTCATCCACAGCCGTAATTTCAATATAGGCGTCATCATTGGTAGGATTATTGATCGAGACGAACTCATCGAAATCGAATCCTTCTATCATGGTCCCCCCCGCTGGAAGATACCAGTTCGCGAAAGAAGGCGTCGGGGTTGGGGTCGGTGTCGCGGTGACCGATGGAGTGGGGGAGTAGACCGGTGTAGATGTGGGAGTCGGTGTCCTGGTTATTGTTGGTGTTGGCGAAGGAGTAATAGATGGCGAAGGAGAAGGAGTTGTATCCGGGGTTGGGGAGGGGGTTACTGTTGGAGTCGGTGTTGGAGTGGTCCAGAGAGCCTCCAGATAGGTAGTTTCGGTCCCGTGGTAGGTCCACTCGCTCCACCAGGTCTCGCCTGCTTCGGACCCGTAGGTCCACTCGGCGACATACCAGTTATTATCCGGCCTATCGGTGATGGCCTCCCAGGCGGCGCTGGAAAATCCGATTGAATAATAGGTGTCGGGCGCGGGAGCGTTGCTGATCCAGAGATAGAGCCAGCTATTGTGAATCGGATCCCGGTACATGAAATCGATCGGCGTTGGACCGGGTGTGGGAGTTGTCATCCCAAATATGGTTGGCGTTGGAGAATATCTCGGGGTAGCAGTAGGGATCGGTGTGGCGGTTCGGGTGGGCCAGGGATCAACCGGTGTTGTTGGAGGCGACGGATCTGGTATATGTGGAGTTACAGATGGTGTTGGCGTAATGCTTGGTGTCGGCGTCATAGTCGGGGTCACGGTCGGAGTTGCGCTCGGAGTGGGGGAGGGCTCGTATTTCGCTTCATGGGCGCCGATGTTGAATGAGTTCTGATCGGTATGAGGTCCCGGGCCCGGGCAGGAAAGCTGGGGTCTGGTTTCTCCATCCATGTCATATCCCCCGGCATAGTGGTAAATCCCGGAGCAGAGTAATGGGGATTGCCAGAAGATATGATAGTCTCCAGCGGCCGCGTTGGTGAACTGGGGATCAACGGAGATATTGCCGTTATATCCGTTATAATCCCCATCCTGGATATCGTTGTAGTAGGCCATGTCGGTCTGGACATTGAAGAGGTCATCGCCGTTGTTCCAGAGGATGTTGTTGATCAGGAGGATGCTGTCATCGACCGCGGAGTCGAGCGCGATCCCGCCCCGGTTGTCGGTCCCGGCATTGGCCGCGATGGTGCAGTTGACCACGATGGGGGAGGAGGAGTTCATCGCGTAAAGTGCCGCCCCGTGTCCCGAGATCCCGGTAGTGGTATTGTCCATAATTATACAGTTGGAGATGAAGG
>CAKZYZ010000012.1 GCA_937885075.1 uncultured bacterium
TTTTTTCTTTTTTTTTTTTATTGATACGGCGACCACCGAGATCTACACTCTTTCCCTACACGACGCTCTTCCGATCTAGGATAGCGCAGGCCGTATCCAGAGTGCAGGAGGCGACCGGGGCCGGGAAACGGGGATTGACTACCGTTCCCTCCGGGACCGTGATCTTGATCGGACGATAGACCCCCTGATTATGAGGGATATCCGGAGTAGTGACCGTGGTCAGGAAGGCGACATAGACACAGGTGGCGGTATTGGCCAGCGGTGAATTGACAAAGCCCGTCACCTGATCGGCCGAGCCGGTAAAGTCCACCAGCGCTTCATCCCCCTGAATGGTGATGGTCACCTTGATCCTGATCGGATCATCGCTGAATCCATCCGAATCCAGGAAGGTCTCCCCCTGATAGACGCCATCCGGCAGCTGTTCGATCTCATCCCGCATCCGCCGCTCGGCATAGAGGTGAATATCCTCTACGGTCTGGCGGGTCTTCTCCACCCCGTACTTATCGAGCAGTTCGATGATCCTTCTCTCGGCCACCCGGCAGGAAGCTACCTGGGCCTTCATATCCACCCAGAGCGCGTCGGGCATCCGGGTATTGATACGGATCATCTCGATCACATCCCGAATCGGTTCTTCGTCGCGATAGATCCGCAGAGCCGGAATCCGGATCCCTTCGTGGAATAGTTCGGTGGCTTCCGGGCAGTAGGAACCCGGTTCCATCCCTCCCACATCACCGTGATGGGCCCGGTTGATGGCGATGAATTGAAGCTGTCCATCGTAAAATACCGGCTTCATGATGGTGATATCCGGGAGATGGGTCCCGCCCAGATAGGGATCATTCAGAACAAATATATCCCCGGGGTTGATATCATCGCCAAAATAGCGGCTGACCGCTTTGACCGCCTCCATCGCGGAGGCGGTATGAGACGGCACCCCGTCGATCTGGGCCACGATCCGGTTGTCCCAATCGCAGATGGCACAGGAAAAATCGTGAACCTCGGCAAAGATAGGAGAGATCGAGGTATTGATCATGGTGATCCCCATCTCCTGATTGATGGTCAGGAGCCGGTTATAGATCACCGCCAGGGTGATCGGATCCCGGGCCCCTTCAAACTCTTTTTTCCGTCCTTCTCCCGCTCTCACTGCTTCACCTCCATGATGATATTACCAAACCCGTCGATCCGGCCGTTCCAGTTGGGGTGGATGATGACCGTGGTGATCCGCTCTTCGATGACCGCCGGTCCGGAGATCCGGCAGCCCGGTTTAAGCTTGTTCCGATCATAGACCGGTGTCTCAACAAACCCTCTTTCTTCTTCAAAATATAGCGGCCGGGTATCTTTAATCGCGTCGGCCGGATCCATCGGTTCTTCCGGCTCTTCCCGAAGGCCCGGTTTCTCCACCGCGCCGATCGCGGTCACCCGGAGGTTCATGATCTCGATCGGCGTCTCTGGAGTGGAGTAGGTGTAGAGCCGCTCGTGGGCCGCGTGAAAGAGCCGGGCGATCTCTTCCAAGTGCTCATCGGCGATCACACATCCCGAAGGGATCTCAATCGTAACTTCATGGTGCTGACCGACGTAGCGCACATCCAGATGGCGGACCAGGGTGGTCTTTCCCTCTTCCACCCCTTCCTGGAGAAGCTCCGCCAGCGCCCTCTTCTCTACCTCGGTAATGACCCGATTGAAATCATCCAGATCGATCCCGGGAATAAACGCGTTATAGGTCTGAACGGTATCAAGCCTGATATCGGACTCCAGCATCCCCAGAGCGCAGAAGACCGAGGCAGCCGCCGGAACGATTACCCGCTGAGATCCGATCTCTTCAGCGATCTTGCAGGCGTGGATCGAGCAGGCCCCCCCGGCGCTGACCAGGGAATACTCCCGGGGATCGTGGCCGCGCTGCACCGATACGACTTTGGCGGCATCGGCCATATTCTGATTGATGACCCGGAATATCCCGGCCGCCGCTTCCGGGACCTCCATCCCCAGCGGACCGGCGATCTCCTTCTCTGTCACCTCCCGGGCCAGATCGCAATCAACCTTCATCTCCCCCCCGAGAAAATAATCCTTATTGAGATAACCCAGCAATAGATTGGCGTCGGTAACGGTCGGTTTCATCCCCCCCAGGCTATAACAGACCGGGCCGGGATCCGCCCCGGCCGAGGCCGGTCCGACCCGGAGCATTCCGCCCCGGTCGAGCCAGGCGATCGATCCTCCCCCCGCTCCAACCGTGTTGATATCGATCATCGGTTTGGCGATCCTATATCCGGCAATCTCTCCCTCGGTACTGAGAGTTACCTCGCCCTGATTGATCAGAGTTACGTCAAAGGAGGTTCCCCCCATATCCATCAGAATCAGGTTCGGCTCTCCCAGCAGTTCGGCAAAGAAGACCGCGCCAACCGCGCCGGCGGCCGGACCGGAGAGGAGAGTCGCTGAAGCATGGCGGATCGCGGTTTCGGCGGTCATCACTCCTCCGTTGGAAGCGGTCACATAGAAGGCCCGGGTTAATCCGTCATCCTTCAGCCGGGATTGAAGATTGGAGAGATAGACAGTCAGCTTCGGCCCGACATAGGCATTGGCCACCGTGGTGGACATCCGTTCATATTCGCGGATCTGCGGGATTACTTCGGAAGATATGGAGATAAAAGCGCCGGGCAGATACTCCCGGATGATCTCCCGAATCCGGCGCTCATGGCTATCGTGAAGGAAGGAAAAGAGGGTGCAGACCGCCACCGCTTCGATCCCTTCCCGGCGAAAGAACTCACCCTCCCGGCGGACGTCATCTTCACTGAGCGGTTCAATTATCTCCCCCCGGTAGTCGATCCTCTCGGCCACCCCCCTCCGCAGCCGCCGTGGAACCAGGGGCGGCGGAGGAGTCTGACGGAGATCCCAGATATTGGTCTTATGAGCCCGCCGCATCTCCAGGGTATCCCGGAATCCCCGGGTCAGAATCAGGCCGGTCTTCGCTCCGGTCCCGGTCAGCAGAGTATTGGTAGCCACCGTGGTGCCGTGGGTGAAGGCGTCGAGTTCACCAAGAAATTCTTCCAAGCTTTTATTAAAATAAGCGGCGGCCTTTTTTATTACGTTATAAAGGCCTATCGATGGATCCCGGGGGGTGGAAAGTTCCTTGAAGGTATGTACTTTCCCATCTTCCGTAATGACCACGCAGTCGGTAAAGGTTCCTCCGGTATCAACCCCGATTCTGAATTTCACATTAACCTCCGGTTATAGTGTGCTTCTGAGTAAAGTATAATTTAATATGCCGGGTCGTCGATAATCGTGTGAACAGAGCACCGGCTTCTGCTCGATGTCATAGCCGACCTTATCGAGGTGAAGAACCGGGTCGCCCGGCTTTATCTCCATAATCCCGGCCAATTTTTTATCCGCGCTGATCGGATCGATGGTCGTGATGTCATGGACAATCAATCGATAACAGCGCTGAGAGAAAAATTCGAAGATAGGAGCTTTCAACTCCTCCTCATCAAATTCTTTCTCCAGAATAATATCTTTGCTGAAGTAATCGATACAGTAGATGGCAGGAATCTCATCCGCCAGGATCAGACGCTCGACAGCGTATATATCTTCTCCGACTTTCAGCCGAAGCTTATCACTGATCTCCTTGTCCGCTTTCCGGTGATGGAGATGAACAAACGCGGTCCGGGGGGTATATCCGCCTTCGGTGATCAGGTCTAAAAATTCGGGTTCCAGGTCGAACCGGGTCCGCAGGTTCAATACATGGTAATTGATAATGGTTCCAATCCCGCGCCGGCGGAGAATAAATCCTTTCTGCTCGAAAGAAGCCAGGACATCCCGGATCACGGTGCGGCTGACCCCCAGATTCTCCGCCAATTTATCCTCGGAGGGGAGACGGCCGGAACGCCCGAAGGCGCCGTCCTTCATCATCTTCAAGAGGACATTCTTAACCTTCCCCGAGAGGGGCTGGTTATCGATTTTAGTAAATGCAGCTGGCATTATGCGTAATATGTATTACTTATTACTTTTGGGGACCAAGATAGATTATAAGAGAAAGACTGTCAATAATTATTTTTATAATATGGGGGGAGTTATGAGTGGGTATTCCGCGCCGCTCTCAATACCATCTCCGGAATTTCTCAAAACTAACCCGATCTACTAATAAATCGGGTTATCCCAGAGCCAGGAAGACAGCTAATCCGATCATGACGGATCCCAATAATATCTTTAAAAGGAAAAGATGCTTCTGGGTTGTCCGGGCCAGGGAGTTCCAGGTCATCCCGAAGTAGGCAAGGATCATTACAATCAAGAGCGGCAGGACAAAAAGAAAATTATAAAAGAGCAGGTAGAGCCATCCGGTAAGCTGCAGGCCGGTACTCCGGGTCATCAGAATAATGGTGGGGAGATATACCTGACCGGTACAGACCGCTTCAAAGAGGGTAACCAGAAATCCGGTTACGACCGCCCCGATTACAATATTTCTCCCCTTCAGATTGCCCGAGATCATTCGGTGCATCCGAAGTTTTACCGATCGGGGCATCTGGAGAACAATATCCCCGCTCTCTCCACTTTTTTTGTAAGCCCGCGCGTCCCGGAAACAGATGATCCCCACTATTCCCGCCGCGGCGACCGCCGTCCAGCGGATCAGGAGAGAGACCCAGCGATACCCCTGCAGGCCGGTGATTACCTTAAAGGCACCCAATCCCAGCAGGAGATAAGTAAGATAGACGGTAGCCGTAAAGGTCAGGCCGATGATCATAACCTGGATGGGCGTGCGCTTTTGCCGGGCCAGGAAAGAGACCAGAAAGATCATGGTGGCAATAGCGCAGGGATTAATGCCGTCCACCAATCCGGCGATCAGAACACTTATGAAGGTAAATCGGTCGAAACGGTCTTGCAGATCATCCTCATATTCAACCGGACTCTCCTCGGACGGGAGGGAGATTGCCTCCCACCGATCGGGATCAGAGAGATATTCTCTGATCAGGGCTTCTCCCGAGTCCATAATTTCATCCGCCCCGGCCAGGTATCCGCCGGGGAGAAAGAGTTCCTGAGGAGACGGCTCGCTGACCCCATAAAGCTTCTCCATCCCCACCATCAACTGAAATGATCCGGGATCTTCAATTTCATGGAGTTGAAGAGAGATACTCTCAGGGAACTCCAGAGCCAGGGGTTTCAGGATAGTCTCCTTGATCTCCAGACACTCACCGCAGGTCCGGGATCCGAAGAAGTGAATCTCCAGCCGGTCGGTCTGACCGATCGCGCTCAGGGGGAGAGTGGAGATCAATAAAGCAAACGTGATAATCGATAATATTGTTTTTCGCATCTCTACTATACCTTATTGATAAAACTCATATCTTAAACTAATTTAAACCACGAAGGACACGGAGAGGAAATAGAGAATGGGGAATAGTGTCACACCCTGATTTAAAGTTGTCACTTTTCCTTATTGAAACTCCCCCAACTTTTTGCCAACTCCCCACTCGACTATTCCTCATTCTCCATTCCCCATTCCCTAAAAACTTCGTGGGAAATCACTTCGTTGTCTCAGGTAAAATTGTTGAGAGATTCTTGCTCTTCGGAGCCTTTTTCTTGTTATTGACGACTCCCTTCTTCTTCCGCCGCTTGCGTTTCCGGGGCTCTTTCGAGAGGAGTTTTCTGAACTCTTTTACCCGGTAACCGGAACGGGTGGCCAGCTCCATTATTGTCCCGGCCGCCCGATAATAGACCATTCCTTTTACCCGGGGGGGGAGCTCAATTGAAAATAAATCTTCAGTGGCCGGAGAATCGGCGAGCGGACCGGCAGGCTCCGAAACCGGAATCTCCCAGTCATCCACCGATCGGATTATGGTCGCGACACTGACCAACCAGTAGAGGAGCTCCTCCAGACGCTCCCGGTTGAACCAGAGAGTACGATTGTCCCAGTTATAGAGAAGGAACCGGCGGACTTCACTGTCTTTAAAGATCTGCTCCAGCCGGTAGAGGTGATTCCTGGTCTTAACTTCCCTCATCCGATGGACATGCCGGAGGATTATGGAGACCAGGCTGAGATCCCTCCTCGCCGATGACCAGTCACAGCCGAGTTCCTGGAAAAATTTCATCACCTGCTCTCCCATAAACCATTCCCGCATCCAGAGGTTACCATAGGCCGGACGACGGGGAGAACCGATAGCCTCTCCCACCGTTCGGAGGATATTCCAGGTCAAAATAATCCGGAAGAAAGCCTGGTTGTCATCAAATTGGACCGGAATCCGGGAGGAAAGGTATTTCATTGTGGGGCGGCTGTATCGGGAACTGATCCAGCCCGGGAGCTGACTCTCCGGAACCAGGAGAGTGATCGCTGAATCGTATTTCAGCTGCCGATCAATCAATCCGGTGATCTCCCGCGGCCTCCCTCTCAGTGCCAGTGATTCTTCCAGGAGTTTCTTCAAACCGGTTCCGATCAGTTCTACTACCTCCCCGGATAACGCCTCTATGGAATCGGTTTCAGAAGGAAGAACCAATAACCTTCGAAATACCCGCGGATTAAAGATCGCCTGAAAAGCATGATAGAGGGGAGCGAAATGGACCTTCTTCAAGGCGTCATTGATATTGTCCACCCCCCGGCCGCTCAGAGAACCGCAGAGTTTGGCTAAAAACCCTTTCTCGTCATCGCGCACTTCCCGGATGTCCGCCAGAACGTGGGTCTGATAAGCGCGCATCATCAAGTATATCCCCTTCTCCCGAATCTCCAGGCTGGAGCGGATATATTCCAGTCCGGACCGGAGATCCTTGAAGATGGTATAATCATTATCGGCCATCCGCAGACCCAGACCCCGGGCAATATCTACCTGGACCAGCTTCTTACGCCCTCCCCTCCCCTTCTCTATCCGGGAGGTTGAGAGCCGGATCCAACCGCTGGTATTGCAGAAGCGGTTATTATAGACGATCAGGGATCGCTCATTCTCATACCGGTTGGAGTAGGCGAAGACATCTTCATTGACAGAGCCATTCTCCAGATAGAAGTCATAGAGATAGAAGTTGGTCACGTCGCTGAAGAGGTGCCGCTTCTTCATCAACGGGAATATCTCTTTTTCGTGCCGCTTTACCAGATACTCATCGATCGGCTCCTCCCAGTAAGCCTTGTGATACTCCATCCCGTACTTCTCGATCAGACCTTCAATCTGCCCGTGGCCAAAGAGCGGCAGCCCCGGCATGGTGGCCATCATGGTGCAGACCCCGAAATATTTATCCCCCTTGCCGAACTGGGCCACCGCCGTCGCTTCATCGGGGTTGCTCATAAAGTTGACGAACCGCTTCAGAATCTGGGGGTCAAACTCAAGAATCTCCTTGATAACCTGCCGGTACTGATCGTTCATCTCCATCTTCAGCATATTCATAAAGGCGCTGTTATAGACCCGGTGCATCCCCAGAGTCCTGACGAAGTATCCTTCCAGCATCCAGAATGCCTCGGCCAGGAGCAATGTCTCCGGGATCTCCCGGGCCACACGATTAACCACTTCCCGCCAGAATTCCCGCGGGAAGAGACGGTCAAATTCCTCCCGGGAGACACCCCTTCCCGCCCGGGATGGAATCGCTCCTCCTTCTCCGAGAGGAGGATACCAGAGTCTCTGGAAATGCTGTTTGGTCAGGACCATGGCGGCATCGAACCGGATAATCGGGAATGACCGGGCGACATGGAGGATGGTCTGAATAACCGCTTCCCTCACTTCACTCTTTAAAAATCAAGCTGAGCGGTATCGTTCCAGGGCATACTGGTGCCGTCATTGCCGTGATAGAGATAACGGACTTCCCCGGTCGCCCGGTCAACCCTTTTAAAGACAACCGCCGCGTCGGAGCGCTTCCAGTAACCATCCTCAAGATATATCTCCACGTTCGAGTCTTCCGAAAGATTCGGGCCGCTGAAGCGGTAACCGGGAAAAGGAGAACGCGGTGATTGGACAAACCAGTGGGGATGCTCGATCACCCACTTAGAATAGATCCCAACATGATTGGGGACCATGTCACTGGAGAGCCGGATCCCCCGCTTCCAGGCTCGGCGCTTGAGATTATTAAGCGCCGCTTGACCGCCCAGATCATCTGAGATCACATAGTCATAGAGGGAATAGGCCGAAGCATCGGCTTCAGGGTTGCCGCATCTCCGTTTAATCGCCCGGGAAGCGGAACTCCTCTCCCAGATACCGATCAGCCAGAAGCCGGTAAACCCCCAGCGGGACATCCGGTCAAGCTCCTCATCCGGGATCTGGTCAAGCCGGGTGATCCGGCGGCGATACCTCCGGGAGAGCTGATCAAGCCAGACGTAAGAGTTCTTAACCATCAACACTACCCGGGGCATCCAGTCCAGGTCGGGACTGAAATTTTCAAAGGCTTCCCGGGAACCATAGCCATCTCGGTACTCATCAACCGAACCGCCTCCTCCGGCGGAGTCGGTCCAGACCGGTCCCGCTACCGGTCCAGCGCCCGCCAGACGGAGCTTCTCCTCCTCTTTAATTACATCATGGGTCAGCAGGACGGACTGTAATAGTTCCGGACTGAGCAACTCACTCCAATTCTCCCTGATATACATCAACTGTCCCGATAACGAATCCGGGGAGAAGAGGATCGGAGCCTGGAGAAATTCCGGCAGCGGCTGCTCCTCCGGCCCGAGGGGAGGCCGGGTCCGATAGTAATCCCGGAGATGGGTCAGCAGTTCGGAATAAGAGGTGGTCTCTTTGATCTTCTTATCATCGAAGAGTTCCGCCAGAGGCTGGAAAGCCGGATTTCGGTTTGCCAGGTCCAGCATCATCATCTCATCGGGGACTAAAACTCGCGGGCTCTCCTTCAGGCGCGTGCCATACGGAATGTCGCGATCCGACACCGGATCCGAATCAACCTTCAGACCGGGAAGTCTATCAATAAAATAATCCTGTGATTCTCGGAGAGATCCGCGGCCGAGTTTCCCTTCCAGAGCTTCTGTTATACCCGGCGACAACTCCCGATCATTGGTTTGATGGTAACTCTCCGACAGATAATGAAATATCTCATCGATCAGTCCGATGGCGTCAATCTCTCCCGCCCGAACCGATCGCTCGGGGTTTGATGAAGCTCCACGACGACGATTAATCCGCTCCGCCAGGAGTTGACCGGAATCTATGAGATCATCTTCGCTCCCGGTAAATCCATAATACTTCCTGAGCCGGGTAGTGAGCAGGAAAGGATTAGAGTTATCCATTTTACGCATATCTGCTGATGGTCTTGAGTCATTGTTTTTATCTGACATCTGTATCTCCATGATAACCGTTTCAACCGGATGAATGGTTAACTTCCCCGGTGATCGGTAAATAGATGGTAAATTCACTGCCTAACCCCGGAGTACTCTCAACCTCAATCCAGCCGCCATGTTTTTCTACGATTCCATTGACAATCGAAAGACCGAGCCCGGTCCCTGATTTATCATCCTTGGTAGAGAAGAATGGTTCAAAGATTCGCGATTTCATCTCATCGTCCATGCCGATCCCGGTGTCGGATATCTTAATCATTATTAAATCTCCCACTCCGGATTCCGCCAGCAGAGAAGAGACCACCTGATCAGGTGAAATCCGGCTGGTACTCAGGGCAAGGATCCCTCCTTCAGGCATGGCATCACAGGCATTGACGCAGACGTTCATCAGAATCTGGTGGAGCAACCTCTCCTCCCCGGATATATTGGGGAGTTCTTTTTCAAGTTCCGCCCTGATCGGTATCTTCTCGCCCGTTCTCCTCCTGATAATCTCCAGTACTTCTTCCGCTATCCGATTTATATCAACCGGACCCGGCTGGAACTCTCCCCGACGGGAGAAGGCTAAAAGCGACCTGGTAAGTTCGGCGCCACGGCGGGAGAGCCTCTCGATTGAACCCAGATTCGCGAAGATAGGATCGGATCTTTTCAGCTTCTGTTTCGCGAGGAAAGCATAGCCGGTAATCCCGGCCAGAATATTATTAAAATCATGAGCGATACCCCCGGCCAGAGTTCCAATCGCCTCCATCTTCTGGGCATGGCGGAGCTGTTCTTCCAGTTGCCGTCGATGGGTGACATCAGAGGATATTCCAACCCAACCGATCTCCTTCCCATCCTCATCTTTCAGACCGGTCATGGTGATAGCCACGCTGATGATGGTTCCATCCTTCTTCCGGTCAAAGACCTCGCCCTTCCAGACACCTTTGACCACTTCTTGCCTGATCAGTTCAGTTAAGTTGGGAGGATTACCCGGAACTTTATCGAATATCTCCCGGGAATCACGGCCGATTAACTCCTCGGGATAATATCCCAGCAACTCTCTGCTGGCCGTATTGGCATAAATAATCCGGTGATCCATATCGGTGATAATAACCATCTCAACCAGACCGGCCAGCGCGCTGGAGAGGCGAATCAGCTCGCGCTGCCTCCGGCGGCTTTCCGTGATATCATGAGCCACTCCCTGGATTCCCACCACTTTTCCATCCTTAATAATCGGGCGCTCATAGAGGTCGAGAAATATCCGTCTCCCGTCGGCATGCTCAATCTCGGCCGGATAGTTGATCCGGCTTGCTTCACCCCGCATGGTTCTCTCCGTGTACTCCACCACTTTCTTATTGATCGGATTGTCGGTCAGATAAGTTGTATAATGAGCCATCCACTCCTCCATTGATCGTCCGGTGATCGACCTGACCGATGGACTGATGTAGATGATTAATCCTTCGGGGTCATGGACATAAAAGAAGAATCCCGGGCTGCCTTCAACTATAAGGCGGAGTGTCTCTTCTGAGTGAAGCAAGGCTTCCTCCGCCTCTTCTCTCTCGGCAATCTCCCCCCGCAGTTCCTGATTGGCCCCGACTAATTCCGCGGTTCGCTCTTCTACTCTGGCTTCCAGGGACCGGTGAACATCTTTCATGGCCTCTTCCGCTATCTTACGATCAGTAATATCGCGGGCGGCAGTGAGTACTGTCTCCACACTGCCGTCAGGAAAAAACTCCGGGACCAGAAGCCAATCTATCCACATTCCCCCGGGAAGCTGAAATTCCACCCTGCCCGGAACCCCGGTAGTAAAAACCTTCTCCAGAGTTTCCCCCCAGAGATTAACCAGATCGGAGGGGAAGCCGAGTTCAGCGTGAGTTTTGCCGATAAATTGATCAGGCGAGATTCCAGTCTGCTCTTCGACCCGGGGATTGACATAGAGATGACGGTGGGCGCGGTCAAACCGCATGATGACATCGAGAGAGTTCTCGATCAGGGCCTTGAATCCTCCTTCCCCGATCAGATTATTTTTTTTGCTTTTAGCCATATAAATTATGCCAGAACCCCGCGGATCTTCGCGGTCAGAGCCTCTATACTAAATGGCTTCTGAATAAAATTACTGGCGCCGGAGGCTAATAGCTTATCGGTAGTGGAGTTATGGGAATATCCGGTACAGAGGATAACCGGCAAGTCCGGCTTGAGTTCTCTTAATTTATAGAAAGTTTCAGACCCGCTCAAACCCTTCATTATAATATCAAGAATTACTATATCAATCTCACTATCCCCGGCCTTAAGAATCTCCACTGCTTCGAAACCACTCCGGGCAGTAATGATCCTATATCCCAGTTTCCGGAGGGGAATCATCATAACCTCCAGAAAATCCGGATTGTCGTCCACTATCATTATCGTCTCTCCCCCGCCAGGATCAACAATGGATTCAGGTGAAGCATCCCGTTCCTTCTCTTCCGTGGCCGGGAGATAAATTTGGAAACAACTTCCCTTTCCAACTTCACTCTCAGTCTTAATGGAACCGCCATGTCTTTCCACTATACCCGAGACCACGGAGAGCCCAAGGCCAACTCCAGTCTTGTCGTCTTTGGTACTGAAGAACGGTTCAAAGATACGCTCCCGGATCACTTCCTTAATCCCGCTGCCATTATCGGCAATGGAGATCTGAACATATAAACCTCGCTTCAGATCCGGATGGATTCGAAAGAAACGTTCATCCAGCTCGGCATTACCGGTAACTATGGTGAGTACACCACCAGCCGGCATGGCTTCACAGGCATTGAGGCAGAGGTTCATAATAACCTGATGAATCTGACCGGGGTCTCCAAAAACAGAGGGGATGTTCAGAGACAGGTAGGGTTTTAGCTCAATATTCTTGCCCGCGGTCCGTTCAATCAAGGCCAGGACTTCTTTGATCACCCGGTTGATATCCAGCGGTCTTGGCTGATAGGCTCCCTTACGGGAGAATTCCAGAAGCGATCTGGTCAGATCGCTCCCTCTCCATAATAGTTTATCCACGGCGGCAATCTCGGGAAGAAGAGGACTATCTTCGGGAAGTTCGCCGGCAATAATGGAGAGATAACCAATAGCTCCGGCCAGGAGATTGTTAAAGTCATGAGCAACCCCCCCGGCCAGGGTTCCGACAGCTTCCAGTTTCTGCGAGTGGCGGAGCTGATCCTCTAATTCCCGGTGTTCGGTTATATCTATCGAGACCCCAACCGTGCCTATGACCTCCCCGGAAATATCCCGCAGCCAGGCCAGTGTCAGGTAGACCCGGATAATGCTGCCGTCTTTCTTCCGGTTGAAGAGTTCACCCCGCCAGACATCTTCTTTCTTATCTGATGATGACCAGATCCATTCACCTAGATTGGAGGCATTTCCCGGTATCCCCTCGAAGAACTCGGAGGCCGGATGACTGATCATCTCTTTCGGTGTATAGCCAAGTATATTCTCCACCGCGGTGTTGGCGTAGGTTATGATATGCTCCAGATCGGTAACTATAACCATCTCTCCCAGGCACTCCATCGCCAGGGACAGGTAGGAGAGTCTCCGTTCCATCTCTGTACGCTCACTGATATTTCGGAGCGTGCCTACGATTACAGGTTCTTTCCTCGGTTGAGACTCGATCAATATAGCGCTTAATGAACAGGGGACATCCTGGCCGTTCTTCCCCTTAAATATAACTCCGAAATCATCAACCCGACCGGCAGTTCGAAGACCAGTAATAAACTTTTCCCGGACCTTCGGCCCGGCGGCATATAAAAGAGTCACATCGGATCCGAGCAATTCACCACGCGAATATTTTGAAACCCGGCTCACTGACGGACTGACCTCAATAATCTCACCATTCAGACTGGTCTCAAAGTAAATATCCGGGAAGCTATTAAATATTCTCCGATAATTGGCCTCGCTCCTCCTCAGATCTTCCGTCCGCCGATCCACCAATCGCCGGAGCCGAAGATTCCAGACCCATATCAGAAAGAGCGATAGAAGCAAAATTGCCGCTCCGATTCCGATATAGATAGAATAACTATATTCCGGTTCAGGTTTGGAGAGTTCTTCCGGGAACAAAGAGCCCGGGAGGAGCATGGGGATGATAGATACCCACAGAAAAAGAAAAGCTGCTTTCATAACTATTCCGGAGAAGTTGAAGATGACTCCCGATCACTTACCGGTTTCAAGCCGGCAGAAAGAATCTGATTATTCAATGCTTCCACCAGCACCTCCAGGTCGGACATCCGGACTACCCGGCGGGCCATCGCGTCAACCATGGCATTTAATTCCAAGGTCCGTTTTTGGACCAGTTCCTCCAGGTGATCACGGTGCTTCTTCAGTTCATCTTCATTAATTTTACGCTCGGTAATGTCGAAAAGATACCCGTAATAATGATCAATCTTTCCATCGGAATTCCTGGATATTACCGTACGATCGTTGACCCAGCAATAATTGCCCTGAACATGGGCGATACGGTAGGTCTGCTCAAAGAAGACTTTACCCGTTTCACTATACTTCTTAACCTCCTGCGCGATCCTCGGCAGATCATCCGGGTGAATTATCGATTCATAGAGGATACGACCGGAGATGAAGTCGTCCGGGCGGTAACCGAACTGGCTCTCTACGTTTAGCGAGACATATTCAACCGGCCAGCCCGGTTCCGCTCGCCACTTAAAGACCACGGTCGGGCCACCGATAAAGAGTTGATGCTCCTCCCTCAGTTTCTCCTCCGCCCGTTTCCGCTCGATAATCTCCCGCTTCAGTTTTTCATTCGAGCGCGTCAATTCTTCAGTCCGATCCCGAACCTCTTTTTCCATATCCTCATAGACCGCCAGCAGCTTCTCCCGGGACTCTACTCGCTCGGATATATCATGGAGAATCGCGACAACCCTCTTCTCTCCTCCGATCTCGATAAGGGTATTGCTCACTTCCACCGGGATATGAGTCCCGTCTTTGCGGACATTGATCGTCTCGATGTACACCCCTTCCCGGATTGTCTCCTCCTGGATGGTCTCGGGGAGTTGGGCGGCAACCTGGGGAGGGACCAGGGTGCCGACATCCATTGAGAGAAGTTCTTCTCTGGAGTAGCCCAGCATCCGGCAGCCGGCATCATTGACGTCCAGTATCTCCCCCCGGACAGTCTCTATGAAGATACCGTCTTTAACCTCATTAATAATCTTAACGCATTGATCGCTGCCACCGCGGAATTTCTCCAGCAGAGCGCGACTCTCTGCCAGCTGCTTACGTAACTCTTCCACTTCTTTCTTCAAGCCGGCAGATGTTTCGGATGCGCCAGCGCTATTTAAATTTGCTTCATTCATTAAGTTATCGCCTGCGGCGCTAACTTATTGGAAGTACTCTAAATTAGCGCCATCTGGAAATTTTTAAATAATTGGAATTTATATACAATAACAGTATCAAAACAATAAAGAGAATCAAAAGTAAAAATAGAGTGGAAGGCATAAATGAAGTTAGAAACGGTTGCAAGCATTGAGAAAACCGGCAAGAGCCTGCCGGAAATTATCGGTCCCTGTAGCCGCGGTCGTTGACCGCGGCCCGGGCCATCCGCGGTCAACGACCGCGGCTACAGCACCCTGCGAAGGTTCGGCTCCTCCGGCTTACCAATTTTTACAAACAGATTACAGGATTTTTAACTCTAATCTGTTGACTAAATACGAGATTAAAGATACTTTTACTTTTTTCGCAAAAAAATAAAGGGCGTTTAGCTCAGCGGGAGAGCGCTACCCTTACAAGGTAGATGTCACTGGTTCAAATCCAGTAACGCCCATAAATTTTTCTAAACTTGATTTTTATGTTTTCTTTTCTGTCAAAAATTGATAAAAGGTCATAATCAATTGGGGAAAGATCCAGTAAAACAGATGTTCTGGGTTTATATTTTAGAGAGTCAGACTACCGGGCAATATTATATTGGATATACTTCAAATCTAACAGATCGGATCAGGCGGCACAACCAAGGGTTAACTCAAACAACGAGACGGGGAAAAGGGCCTTGGCAACTGGTTTATCAAGAAGAATTTTTTAATAAAACTGAAGCAATTAAACGAGAACGACAGATTAAGGATTGGAGAGATAAAAATAGAATTAAGAGATTAATTGATTCGAAAAATTAAATTGGGGACGTAGCTCAATCCCGGTAGAATCTACCGGGACAAGTTTGGTTAGAGTACCGGACTGTCGATCCGGGTGTTGCGGTCCGCCTTCGGCGGATAAAGTTCGAGCTTGCCCCGACTTCGTCGGGGTCCCGTCGTAAACGACTAAATGAGGTTACTGGACAATATATAGATAATAGTAATAGAAATTTTTGATATACTGGGGGTGTAGCTCAATTGGTTAGAGTACCGGACTGTCGATCCGGGTGTTGCGGGTTCGAGTCCCGTCATCCCCGTAAAAGGCCGGGATGGAATTAATTCCATCCCGGCCTTTTATTTGAGATGGTAGTTTGATCCAGCAACACTTTGGTGTTGTCCCGATCAAAACCGGGATCGTCCTCAGAGAAAAATCGGAGGGGATTCCCCCTCCGATTTTTTTGTAAGTTTATTCTTGCAAAAAACACTGATGCACCCTAATATGGGTGAATAATCAAATTCACCCTTTGTGAGGTGTATATGAAATCCAAACTTGTTTCAGTATTAACTGTAGATATTGTAGGCTCAAAAAAATATTCTTCCAAGCAACAATCTGTAGTAAAGAAAGTCCTACAAAAATCGCTTAATAATATAAATACAGTTTATAAAAATGACATTTTGCTCCCCATTACATTAACAATTGGTGATGAATACCAGGGAGTTATCTTCCCCCATTGGAAAGTATTAAAGATAGCGGACCGCCTCCGATTTCTTGTTCGTTTATCACAAAAAATACAGATTGATCTGCATATCTCAATAGGAATAGCGCCAAGTGTGATTAGAAAAGGAAAGGAATCAAGATTTCATGAGGGCCCTGCGTTTTATTTATCTCGGCAAGGTATGGATTGGTTGAAACATAATAAAACAAGAAGAACAATAATCGTTACGGAATCGACTCAGGTTAATAACAACGTAGATCTAATTCTGGCTTATCAGGATATGATACTTTTAAATTGGACATCACCCCAGTGGCAAGCAATCGCCTGGCGTGACCGGGGATTGAATTTAAAAGAAATTGGCTTAAAACTTAAGGTGGCTTATCAAAATATTGGAAAAAGGCTCAAGGCCGCTAACTGGGAGAACTATGTTCGAGGCAGGGAATTTTTAGAAGATTATTTGAAAGCAGCACCATTAAAAGGGTGAAAAATATCAATTCTCCCCTTAGGGGGTGTATTCATGATCATTACCATTTTATTTATAATCGGAAGTTATTTTCTGGCTATATTTCCTGCGGGCTGGCTTATCAATCGCCTGCTGAAAGGTTTTGATATTGGCGATCTTCAAGATGGTGGATTACAAAATGCCGGGAAATATATCGGATTTTTGGAACGATTTCTCATTGTAACCTTTGTCTGGTCGGGGGAGCTTTCGGCTATCGGTTTGCTCATTGCAGCAAAATCAATATTTCGATTTGGAGAAATAAAAGACAAAGAAGATAGAAAACTGGCAGAGTATATTCTAATTGGAACATTTTTAAGTTATAGTTTGGCTCTGGCAGCCTCGTTCACTTGCAAATGGATTCTTGCCTTGATATTATCGGGGAAGTAGTACATTATGAATTGAACATCGACTTTGTTCCGGCCTACTTCCCGAATATCCGAACGACCGAGTCCCACCTCCTCACCCTCCCGGCCCGCCTCCCCGCGCAATACAATCAGATCGTGGTAGTAACTCCAACCCTCAACCTCTCCCGAGAATCTATCTCCCCCAAGCTCCATGGCTAATTTCTCCATATTTTTCTTTGCACAGTAAGCATATATTTATAATATCTAGTAAATTCAACAGGAGCATGTCCGAGTAATTGTCATTTTTGTTCCCATCATGGTCATTGAGAGGAAACCCGATTTTATCGGGGCATACTCCTCAGCGAAACAATCTCTGCACATTCGGATGGAATAAGTTGCGGTAATTATCACGATTGCTTCGCCGTAAGGTTTCAGTGAACCCCGTCATCTCGTAGTGGCTGCCTTTAGGCTGCCACACGATGGCGACCTGAAGGTCGCCTCTACGAGCACGGGGCAACGGGGTTCACTGAAACTTTACGCTTCGCCCCGCGGGGCTCGCAATGACTTTTCAGGGGTTACTCAGATAGACTCCTATTAAAGAGCGAGGAGGAGAGAAGATGAAAAAGTTATTTATTCTGATAGTCGGATTGGCGGTGAGCCTGCCCCTGGCGGGCGCCGTGAACGCGGGGATAAATTTCCAGGTCATCCATGAATTTGACGGGGTGAATGGAGCATCGCCCTACGGCCATCTGATCTCCGCGGGCGGCCGTCTCTACGGGATGACGGCGGGCGACACCATCGACAATGAGGGAATGATATTTTCCCTCGCTCCCGACGGTTCGGACTATACCGTTCTCCATCACTTTGCCGGTCAGCCCGGTGACGGGACCTGGCCTCACGGTAGTCTCTACCTCTTCGACGACACCCTTTACGGATTGACCTGGGCGGGCGGCTGCGCCGGGAACAACTGTCCGAACAGAGATGGTAACGGCTGCGGGACCATCTTCTCACTCCAGACCGGCGGTTCCGGCTACCAGGTTCTCTGGAACTTCGCCTGCGGCGGTGCCGACGACTACGCGTCGCTGCCGAACGCTCACTTCATCTCCGATGGCAGCAGTCTTTACAGCACGACTCAGAGCGGCGGAGCTTTCGATGGGGGGACAGTCTTCTCCATCTCGCCGGACGGGAACGGCTTCACCATCCTCCACAGCTTCAACGCCTTCACCGAAGCGGAAGGCAACCAACCGTCCGGGGGGCTGGTTCGGGATAACGGTCTCCTCTACGGGACAACTTATCAGGGCGGACAGGCGAACATGGGGACGGTCTTCGCCATCAATGCTGACGGTTCCGGTTTTACCACGCTGCACGATTTCACCGGCCCCGACGGAGAGTACACCGAAGCCAGCCTGGTCCTGGCCGGCAGCCGTCTCTATGGAGTAACTTTTGAGGGCGGCGATTACAATCAGGGGGTGATCTTCTCCCTGCGGACCGATGGCTCCGATTACCGGGTGATCCACAACTTTGACGGCGTTAACGGAGCCAGCGCCTATGAAGGAGTAGTCCTCGCCGGCGACACGCTCTACGGCGTGACCGTCGCCAACGGCCCCACCGATTTCGGGGTTATCTACTCGCTGAAGACCGACGGCTCCGACTACACCGTTCTCCACCGCTTCAACTGGACCGACGGCTCCTGGATCGACGGCCGCCTCCTCCTGGTCGGGAACACCTTCTACGGTCTCGCTTCCCATGGCGGCAGCGGTGCTCCAGCTTACGGAGTGATCTTTTCCTTTGAGCGTCCGGTTCCGGCCAGTCCCATCCTCCAATCGGGGGATTATAACGGCGACGGGAAAGCGGAGATCGCCATCTTCCGGCCCTCTTCCGGACTCTGGGCGGTACGGGGATTGGGCCGAACATATTTCGGCGGTGTCGGCGATATCCCGGTCAGCGGAGATTACAACGGGGATGGCCGCGCCGACGTGGGGATATTCCGACGCGCGACCGGCCTCTGGGCGATCAAGGAGATTACCCGGCTCTATTTCGGGGGCTCGAACGATCTTCCGGTTCCCGGCGATTATGACGGTGACGGCTCCTGCGATGTCGCCATCTTCGGCCAGCAGTCGGGGCAGTGGATGATCCGGGGAATCACCTCCGTCTATTTCGGCGCCCTGGGGGACCGCCCGGTTCCGAGTGACTATAACGGCGACGGATCGGCCGATATCGCCATCTTCCGGCCATCTTCCGGCCTCTGGGCCGTCCGGGGAGCTACCCGCTGTTATTTCGGAACCATCGGGGACATCCCGGTTCCGGGAGTTTTTAAGTGGTACGGTTCTTCAATGAAGGCGGGTCCTTTCAAGAGCCGGATCGCCATCTTCCGGCCATCATCCGGCCTCTGGGCGATCCGGGGAGATACCCGCTTCTACTTCGGAGCTGATGGCCACATCCCGCTGATCGGCGACTTCGACGGAAGTGGTCTGGATGAAACCCTTATCTTCAACCCTTCCAGCGCTCTCTGGGCTATCCGGGGTGCGACCAGAATCTATTTCGGGTCCACTGGTGATATTCCGGTTGCCAGATAGAAAATAGGGAATGGGGAGTGGGCAGTAGCCCAGAACTGAATGTCCAATTTCCAATGACCAATATCCAACGTGTCCGCCATAGCTTTAGCGAAGGCTGATTTCCAAATGCAAAAAGCCTTCACCATCTGAAAACGTATCTTTATGAAATCCCAGATCAACCATGCTCCCCGGTGACAGCCGGGATCATGCCCGTAGAAAGGCCGGAGGAATAATTCCCTCCGGCTTATTTATTGGAATTAAATTATTTATCTTGTATATTTCATAATCAATCTTCGGGAATGAAGGAAAAATAAATTCAGAGGCCCAGGCAATAGGGCTCATAAATTAAAGAGGTATCAAGTATGAAGAAGTTTGTTTATCTGTTCTGTCTCGGAATGATTGTTGTATCCTGCGGCGGTGGTGATAAAGATACCACCAATCCCGCGGCAACAGAGACCGCCAAACCCGCGACAGCTAAAGCGCCGGTGGATCCGGTCGCTGAATTGCGGACGGCGCTTCAGGCGGCAGCGGCCGTAGGCAGCATCAGTGACGATCAGACAGCAAAGATCGTAACCCTCTTCAAGGAACTCCTCCCGGACATTTCCGGGTATGATTGGGTTATCGATCCCATTCTCTCTGAAGACGACGACGAGGTTCTTATCGCGCTTGAATTAAACCAGGCAGGAAGCGAAGATCAAGCCATGTGGTTCCATGTCATTTATGTCCCGAAAAGACCGGAAGAAGAAAAAGCTGATTTCGGCCTGGAAGGAGACAGCTTTGATGGATACAAGGGCATGGGAGCGGAAAATGAAGATCTTTTCATTATGGTCGGCAATACCGAAATCCGCGCGGTTGCAGAATCCGATGAGTATAAAAACGATGACAAAATCAAAGAAGTGCTTGGCGGTTTTAAATTAAAACTGATCGAAACACTCTGATCCGAAACCCAAAAAACCCGGAGGGCTAATCCCCTCCGGGTTTTTTGCTGTAAGGAAAAGATTGGAAATATTAGAGTTGATTTCATGGAAATTCCCATTAAACTGTATAATCCTTAATGTTAATTCACTGCGGGAAATATGATCGACAATTAATTCAATCTGATGGCGAAAGAACGGCTAAGTCAACTTCAGAAGTTAATTCTGCTCACTGCTTACGAACGTGAGCAGGAGTGGAAGAGATCTAATATAGGGTACCGGTGGCTGGTGCTGAAGATCGCGCGGCGATGCTCTCTGGTTCACGAGAGATCGGGGTGGATGCTGCCCCGTTATCTGGCTTCAATTTCGCGAAGTATCCGGAATCTGGAGAAGAAGGGGATTATTTCTCTTGCCTATAAACGCGATTGGGAGTGGAGTGGCAGAAAATCACGGGTCATCTGGTTTTTTCACCTGACCAAAAAAGGCAGAAAAATGATGAAGAAGATCAGCTCCACCACAGATTGGGAAGATATCCCCTGGGTAAAACAAAACCGGGAACGAGGACGTCTCCGCCGCCAGGAAATCTTCAACAGATCGGAAGAGCGTCGTGTAGGGAAAGAGTGTAGATCTCGGTGGTCGCCGTATCATTAAAAAAAAAAACAACCAATAACACTACGACACCATACCGCGTCTCGCACAACCACCGACATACCACTACC
>CAKZYZ010000013.1 GCA_937885075.1 uncultured bacterium
TTACAGAGTGATACAGTGGTGACAACTTGAGTATATATATATTTTTTTTTTAATGATACGGCGACCACCGAGATCTACACTCTTTCCCTACACGACGCTCTTCCGATCTCGTCGAGGTTGAATTTGGAAATTGGAAATTGGAAGTTGGCCATCCTCCTTCGCCAAGGCTATGGCGGACCGGTTGGAAATTCATTATGGGGACAGGGTTGGGGGGATAGATAGATCGATCGGGGGCAAAAAAGTTGCGGAGCTAAGTTTTTGAATCGGGAATCAGGCAAATGAAAACAAAAAATATAGTGCTTGTTGGGATTATGGCAGTTTTGATCTGCTCCTCCGCTATAGCGGAAGAGACCCCGATTACGCAGGGGGAATGGGCGGTTTATCTGGCCCGGGGATTGGGACTGGAGAAGGCGATGCCGGCCGGTTCGTCCGCCGACAGATATATCTCCGTGCTGGGCAATAAGGGCTATCAACGAATAGAGGGCGAGGATTACTATAAGATCTCTCCGGAACTTTCGATCGCGGAATCAGGTAAAACCGGACAATCCGGAAAAAATAAATGGGTGAAAGCCGGCGATAAACCCGGGAGAGTAAGTTATCGCTTTGAGATTCCGGTGGGGCGGAAGTATACGATCCGAACCCGGAATCGGGGGATGATTCAATTCTGGACGATTGATGATCAGGGCAGTGTGATGGTATCACCGGAGGATGATTTCAGCTGGAATGAAGTTGGAGAGTTTGATCTGAAACCCGGTCCTCATATAATTACCGTCGCTCTCCCCACCGGCGGCGGCATCGATATGATTGAACTGCTCACCGGTGGTTTCCCCTCCATTGCCCCGGCCGGAGGCTTTAATTCCCTTGATCCGCTTACCTATGGAGAAAAGGCCGCTACCATAGTTAAGGCTCTTAACCGGGAGGATGAACTCCCGATCGCCCCCGGGTTTTCCCTGGTTCTGGAGGCGGAATTATATGAGCGGGCGGAAGGGGGGTTTCAGGTCAGCCAGGATGAAAATCAGGGGGCGGCTTCGAGAAAGAAGTGGCTTCGGGCGGAGGGAGACGTAAGCGTATTTTACAATTATGAAGTTCCCGAACAGGGACTATATACTATCCAGGCCCATGGTTTTGGGGTTCGAAAGGAAGAATGGATCTTTGATCGGGGGGAGGAGCAGGTAGTATCAATCCCGGACTCCCCCGCCCGGTTCGGCTGGCAGCCGGTCACTAAAATTATTTTAGAGCCGGGACCGCATACCATAGAGACGCGCGTGAAGGAAGGAAATGGTATTGACGCGATTATGATCGTGCGGCGCCGGGCCGAAGGGGTCAACTATCTCCAGCTTCTTTCCGATCTTGGTCTCCAGGAAGGAGCGCTGCCGGCGAAGAAGCATATGGCTGGTTCCCGGCGTTATCAGCCTTATAAATCCATAGAAGCCGAGCAATACCTGAAAATCATTGGAGAAGTTGAGAAGTCCGCCTCGGATCAGCATGGATCTCCCTCCAATCTTTCCTGGATATCTCCCGTCAACGGTTCCGCCGTCTGCCGGTACGAAATCGAACTGAAAGAGGACGGGATGTATGCTCTCTATATGTCTTCGTTCGGTCCGAACTATTTTACCTGGACGATAGATCCGGAAGGTGATTCTTTCCGAACGCAGATGAATTCATTCCCTCCGGATGAGGAGGAATTTTCCTGGGGAGAGGTAGTTACGCTGGAGTTGTCCCGGGGTAAGCATATATTTGAAGTATCACTGCCCGCCTCCAATGGTCTGGACTCCTTTGAGCTGCGTAAGCGGGCCTGGTCTCAGGCTGATCTTGAGAAGTTATCCCGGAAACCGGTCAGCCGGGAAGAGGCCCTCCGTAATCTGGAGGAGGTGGAGGAGAGGGGTGAAGCCCCTCCGGAGGAGGATAAACCGGAGGAGGAGCCGGAGCCGCCGGATGAGCCGGAGCCACCGGACGAATATACCACGTTAAGCCCCTTTATCCCCGGCTCCTGAAGGAGTTAGGGGTTTAAACCACCAAATGCACGATCATTTCGGTATATTTGTGTATTTCGTGGTTTATATTTTTGTAAGACTGTTTTCTTATGACCGATTGAGTAAGGCTTAATCAGTCGGACCGGTCGGATCCGACCGATCCGTCCGATTTAAATAAAAAAAGGAGAAAAAAGATGAAAATAACTATATCGGTTATCTCTACCCTGCTCTTGATAATCACCGGCTGCGGTCATACCCTGGAGCGTGATTATGTGGAATCAGATAGCGCGATCAGTAACATTAAAACTGTCGCGGTGATGCCGTTTGAAAACCTGACGAAATTTCCCAACGCCGGTGAGATTGTGGCGGAGCTATTTACCACCGAACTCTACCAGAGCACTGATTTAAAGATTCTGGGGCGTAATCAGGCCAAGAGGGTAATGCGGGAAAAGAAAATCACTCCGCCCCAGGTGATAGACCGCCGCTTCGCGCAGAAGATCGGGCAGGTTTTGGAGGTGGACGGGGTCTTCATAGGATCGGTCTCGGAATACTGGTATCGTCTGGAGAAGAAAAAGCGCCGACAGGCCGGAGAGGAGCCGGCGGTGGGTATCAACGCCCGGCTGATAGATGTTGCTTCCGGCAATGTGATATGGGCTTCCAGTCATAGCCGCTCCAGCCACGACTTCTTAACCGCCGACCGGGATCACATTAACAGAGTGGCTCAGATTGTGGTAGCGAATATGATTGATTCTTTGGACTGAGGAAACTCAGTAAGCGGTGAGCAGTGTGCAGTAAGCAGTGAGCAGTGAGCGGTAAGCAGTGAGCAGTGAGCGGTAAGCAGTGAGCGGTACGAGGCCCGCATACTGCTTACTGCTCACTGCTTACCGCTTACCCGGATATCAGGAGGAAGTTATGATAAAGAAACTTGCATGGATAATATACGGATTGGGTTTTGGAATAATAATCACCGGCTGTGGGCACAATTATGTCTCTGCCCGGGTGGAACCGGGGGACGATATTTCCTCGATTAAGACTGTGGCGGTGCTGTCATTTGAAAATCTGACGAAATTTCATGAAGCCGGCAAAATAGTGGCGGATCTGCTGGCCACCGAACTTTATATCTCGGGCAGATTCAAGGTGATGGAAAGGACGGAGGCGTTGGCTATCTGCGCGGAAGAAGGGATCAGGATTCCCGAAGCGATGGATGCCGGTTACGCCCGGATCCTGGGAGAAAAGCTGGGTGTGGACGGTGTATTTATCGGCTCGGTCTCGGAGTACTGGTACCGGATCTATCGGGAAGAGGATGAGGAGGTGGAGCCGGCGGTGGGCATTAACGCCCGCCTGATCAGCGTGGCGACCGGAGATGTGGTCTGGGCGGCCAGTGTCACCCGATCCAGCTATGATCTTCTTATGTCGCAGAAAGATCCACTGAACCGGATCGCCCAACTATCCGTTATGGAGATGCTGGATACCCTCCTGTAATTTTTACTCCGTAAAAATTATAATGAAGTATTATCCCGCCATATTCATCATTTTACTGCTTGCTTTCTTCCTTCCTTCCTCCGGTTCCGGACGGGATCTGGTAGAGCTGAAGCCTCACCTGGAATTGACCGGGTATTACGACGATAATGTCGATTTTTCCCCGCAATCAACCAGCAGTGATCTCTACCTTCAGATGTCACCGGGTATTGCCGCCCGCTTAAACCTGAAGCGGATGCCGATTGAGGCTGACTACACCTATACCCGCTATCAATACTTAAAGCGGTCGGATCTCACCCGTGATTTTCACGATGCTCTTGTCAGAACCACCATCCCTTTCGCGAAAACATTTTTTCTCCGGATTCAGGATAGGTATAATACGGTCCCTCTGGATGTCAATCAGCCGGTTGACCAGCCCTCCAACCTGACCCAGAAAAATTCCTTCTCGGTTATGCCATTCTGGGAGAAGCAATTAAACAGCAAGAACAAGCTCAAGGCCGGATACGAATATGATCGGGTGGATTATACTTCCAGCGGACTTACCGGGGACGATTATAACGGGCATCGCTTTTTTATTCGCTGGGATGGAGATCTTGATCGCGCTCTGGTCATATATCAGAAAGACCAGTACCGGATGAAATATTTTTCCGTCGCTCCGGATTATACGCAGTTTCTCCCCGAAGCCGGTATAACGGGACGATTGAGTCGGCGGCTGAAATTTAATATCTCGGGAGGTTATTCGTTTGATGAGACAGGAGGAGAGAGGGATACCGGGTATGTTTATGCCATAGAGGGGGATTGGTTTCCCACCTCAAAGATAGACCTGGCCGCCATCTTCCGTCGGGAACGCACCACCGATATAGAGGGAGAGCCCTATACCGAGCAGTATTATCAGCTGGAGCTTAAGTATCGTCCCACAAAACGAATTGCGCTATTGAGTCATATCCGATATTATGACAATAATTATCAGGATGCCGATAACAGAAGGATTAATTTTAAGCTGGGTGCCACCTATCGTCTGAATAAATGGATCTTAATCAAGGGAGGGTATATCCGGATTGAGAATGTTGATATGCCCGCCGCGGAGAGCGCGGAAGCCAACCGGGCCTATCTCGGAGTGGACATTGTTATTTGAATATTGTGTGGGTAAGTATAGATTATCGGGTGGTATCTATATCTTGTCAATCATCCAGCAATATAAATGATGAAATCCGAATGAGGAATGACGAAGAAATGACGAAGCCAGAATGTCGAAGAACCTCCGTCGTGACTCGTGTGCCCTCCGATAGCATGCTTTATAATGCGAGTCAGGCTCCTTGGGTTATTGGGATTTTGACATTTATTCGTCATTCCTCATTCGGATTTCGTCATTATGAATATTATCCGCATCTACCCACACAATGTGACTGATAACCACTATTATTTACCATGAAGCATGGTTCCTATTTCCTATCTCTTCTGTTTATCCTGATTATATCCGGATGCTCCGGTTCTCTCCCGGTCTCTCCTCCCCCTATCGATCAATCCATAGAGGTTCAGTCTCCGCGTCCCACCCCGGTTCCGATTATTCCCGCGCCCGCGGGAGATGATATATATCGAATTGGTCCGGGTGATATCCTCTCGATTAAAGTTTATGAAGAACCGGAACTGTCGGGACAGTTTACCGTATCTCATAAGGGGACTATCTCCTGGTCCTGGATCGGTGATGTCCCGGTCTCCGGGCTGCCGCTGGAGGAGATTACGGAAAAATTAGCCGGTATCCTAAAAAGGGATTACATCCGAGAACCGCTGCTCAAGGTGGATATCGGGGAGTATTACAGCCAGGTAGTATATTTCTTCGGTAACGTGGCTCATCCCGGGGTGGCCCGACTGGGAGAGAATAAATCGTTACTCCAGAACTTTCTTCAGGCAGGCGGCCCGAAATCCTGGGGGGATAGCCGGATTACAATCCTGAGAAATAATCCGGTGGAGGGCGCGGATCGGAAGGTGGAGGTCGGACTTCAGGCCCTGTTGAGAGGCGATGCCGATATTGTTCTGGGCGACCGGGATATTATCACGATTACTTCCCCGGATACCGGCATGGGATTTTTTGGAGAGGATCGGGTTTATGTGGTCGGCGCGGTGGTTAATCCCCGCGCTCTGATCTGGAGAGAGAAGATGACCGCCCTGGACGCTATAATGGGCGCGGGCGGATTGAATGAAGATGCCTCCGGAAATGGAGCTCGGCTGATCCGCGGGACCGGAGAAGAAAAGCAGGAGTACAAATTGAGGCTGAATGATATTATGGAAGGGGAGAGAGAGACTAATTTCATCCTTCTTCCCGGTGATCAGATAATTGTTCCCGAGTCATTCTTTTAAAACCATGAAACCGCCGATGAATATACTGATGGTTCTGGGGGATTATCTAATAATCCTCCGCAAGAAGATCTGGATTTTGATTCTAATCTTTATTCTGGTGGTTGGCTCCACCGCGTGGGTTACTTTCCGTCAGACGCCGGTCTATCAGGCTGCCTGCAAGATCAGGTACCGAAAAGATATCTCCTCCTCACTGCTTACCCCCGGTTCACCCCTCTATCTTTTAAGTCCGGCCTATTATGATTCCATTACTTTCGAGACGGAGAAGTATGTAATTAAAAGCAAGGTCGTGGCCGCGGGAGTGGTCGATACCCTGGGTCTGGCCCCTCCGAAGAATGAGATTGAGAGGGGCAGGTGGATAGATCGGGTGCAGTCCGACCTCTCTGTCTCCCGGGTCAAGGGGACTCGAATATATATGATTACGGCCCGGGCCGTCGATCCGGATCTGGCCCAGGCGTTAGCCAATACCGCCGCCGCGGTCTATATCGACTTTAATCTGGAAGAGAGAAAAGAATCGGCTCAGGATACCTTCAAGCTGCTCACCCGGCAGATTGAAAATCTTAAACTGAAGATAAAAAAGTCCGGGACGGCCAAGATTCGCTACCTGGATGAAGAAGGTATGCCGGGGATAGAAAAAACCTTCCTGCCGACGGCGGGAGGAAGTCTGGAGGGGGCGGGGAATCTTTTAATTAATCTTCGGAACCAGAAGCTGACGGCGGAAATATTTAGAGAGAAGCTTTTAAATAAGTATAAAGAAAAGCATCCCCGGGTAAAGGAAGTGGTCCGCCGGATAAATGTGCTGGCGGAGAAGATAGCGGAGGAAGAGGATCGGATTATCCAGACACAGAAGAAGGCGATCGAGTATGGCATCCTGCAGAGAGAGGCCTGGGCCGATCAGGAACTGTACAATATCCTGATCAAGAAATTGAGAGAACTGGATATCTCCAGCAGCGGGGTAAAGAGTAATATTGAAATCATTGAGCGAGCGGAACGTCCGGGGCGTCCGATCTCTCCCCTGATAAAGCAGAATCTTATTCTCGCCTCTATCCTGGGCTTATTCCTGGGGATCGGCGCCATCGTCACGATCAGCTATTTTGATCCCACTATTCAGACCACGGAAGAGGTGGAATCAATTGTCGGCCTCCCGGTCCTGACCATTCTTCCCCGGATTAAACCGCCTTCCTCCGTTCCCCGGGAGGATCAGCCGGAGTTTATCTCCCGCATCTCAGAGGTCGCCCCCTCCAGCCAGTATGTGGAGGCTTTCCGTCGCTTGCGGACCAATATCCGGGTCTCCGACTTTCCGGACGGGGCGATTACCTTGCTGATTACCAGTCCCGTCCCCGGAGAGGGGAAGACCACCATCGCCTCCAACCTGGCAATTACCATGGCCCAGGCCGGTGCCCGCACGCTCTTGATGGATGCCGATCTCCGCCGCCCGGCCATTTCTCGGGTGTTTAACCTGAATAATAATCAGGGGCTCTCATCATATCTGGAGGGGAAAGTGACCCTGGACGATATTATTCAGGTCTCCTCCGTTCCCGGACTCTCCATCATCCCTTCCGGCCCTATCCCCTCCAATCCTTCGGATCTGCTGGAGTCGCAAAATATGCCCCGCTTACTCGACGCGCTCAAGGAACGATTTGATCGGATTATCCTTGATTCGCCCCCGGCCGGCCCGCTTACGGACGCCACTATTATCGGAGCTCTCATGGATAGAATAGTCCTGATTATCTCCGCCGGCCAGGCCGATAAAAAATTTATCGTCATGACCAAACAGCAATTGGAGCGGGGAGGGGTGAAGATTTATGGAGTGGTTCTGAATAATATTGAGATGTCGTTCCGGAGCTATCATTACTACCATGGTGTGTACAGGTATGCGTAATGCCGATCGGTAAAAAGTGAAGTCCTATCTAATCCTTATCCCGACCCTTCTGCTGATTATTCTTCTCTCCATCTTAGCGGGAGGAGTAACTCCCTCGGTCCGGCCTCTGGCCCTGGCGGGCGGAGTTCTGATCTTCGTTATATATCTTTTGATAGTTATTTTCTCTTCCTCCCCGTTCTTCTCCCCGGGAAATCCTCTGCTGCTGCCGGTATTATTGATCGCGGCCGCGATTTTCGTGCGGATCACCACGCCATTTTCCGCCGCCGGGGGAATACCCCTGCTGGAGATAGTATCCTATTCCCTGCTGGCGGCCGCGGTAATACTATCACGCCCTTCTCCCCGCGCGGTCATATTATTTATTCTGACCCTGGCCGGTTGGGGGGCGGTCCTGGCGGGATATGGTCTCTTCCGGCGGTTGGCCGGTACCGGAGAGATGGGGAATATCGCCGCGACCTTTGTTAACCGGAATCACTTCAGCGCTTTTCTCGGGATGATCGCTCCGCTCTGTCTGGGGCTGGGTCTCTGGGGAACCGGACGATCACTCCGCTGGTTATCGGGCGTTTTTTTTCTGGTCCTCTCCGCCGGGGTTATTCTGACCGGATCCAGAGGCGGAGTGACGGCATTTACCGCATCTACCGGAGCCATCCTGATTCTCTATCATCTCGGGCGGAAGGGGAAGAAGCGGCCGGGAAAATATATTCTTCTGGCCGGGATCTTCGGAGTTATCCTTACCGCCGTCCTGCTTCTCCCGGGCCGGGGCACCCTGGCCCCGATTACGGAAACAACCATCACCGAACTGTCGGTCCGGACCCGCCTCTCCATCTGGCAGAGTACCTTCCAGGCTTTCCTGGCCCGGCCCTGGACCGGCTGGGGGTGGGGGAGTTTCCCCTATATCTATCCTCTCTTCAAGGCGGGGGGGGTCTGGTATAAAGTTCCGCACGCGCATAACGAGCTGCTTCAGCTGCTCTCCGAGGGAGGACTGGTGGGATTTTTCGCGGTAGTTTTATGTTATGTTTACGCGTCTATCAGGTTGACCGGATCATTTTTTCGGGAGAACCGGAAGATATTCCGGGCCTTATTTTCCGGTACCGTCGGGGTCCTGGTTTACGCGCTGATCCATAGCTTTTTTGATTTTATCTTCCGTCTCCCGGCCAACGCCTTTCTTTTCGCCGGAATTATCGGCCTGGGTCTGTCGATAGATCTTCCCGGGCGCCGGGGGATAATATTGAGCCGGAAGACCGCCCGGCTGATCAGTTCGGGGTTGATAATATTACTGGCCGGGCTGGTGTTTTTCCCTATGATAAAATATTTCCGATCTCGGTTGATCTATCAGCAGGGGTTGAAAGACCTGGCCTTATCCCGGCCCGCGCGGGCCCGTGCGGACTTTTCCGCCGCGATTGATCTGGAACCGGATGTGAGCGATTATTATCTGAACCGGGCCCGGGCGGGGATGCGGCTCTTTGAAAATTCCGGAGATAAGATCAATCTATTTAATGAGATTCGGGCGGATTTTGATTTGGCGGAAAAAGGTAATCCGTGGGATGCCGCCATTCCCCGGTACCAGGCCGAATTCTATCGTGGACTTCAAGCTTATTCGCCGGCGGAGGAAAAACTGAGCGAGGCCTTGCGCCGGGATCCCACCAACCCCTTTATTTTGATGGAGCAGGCCCGGCTGGATCTCGCTCAAGGCCGTTTGAATTCCGCCGCCCACCGGTTGCGCCGGGCGGCGGAAAATTATCCCCCGGCCGGATCGGAGTGCCTTGATATGATATTATCTCAAACATCGGATTACCGGATTCTCCGGCAGGTTCCACCTCCGGCGGCCTGGCTCCACCGGCAACTGGGGTATAAATTGAGGGAAAAGGGGATGTGGGAGGAGGCCGGAGAAGAGTTTGAGCGGGCGATTTCGCTTGATCCCTCCGACCCCTCGAACTGGCTGGCCCGGGGAGAGGCGGATCTCCTCCGGGAAAGATACGATCAGGCACAAGCTGCTTTTGAAAAGGCCATATCGATCAAGCCGCTGGATGGCTATGCCTGGTCGCGGCTGGGGGAATTATTTTTCCGGACGGGTAAAAAGGAAAAGGCCCTGGACTGTTACCGGAAGGGCTGGTCGTATCAGTCCGGGGGTCGGAGCTATGCCGGAATGACCTACCGGATTATCAGGGATACCGCGGGCTCAGAAGCGGCCCGGCGGTTTCTGGATGAGGTGACGGTGAGGACTCCGGATTGGGGCTGGCCGTATGGCGAGCGGGCCGTGATTTTAATTGAAGATAATGACTATCTTCGCGCTCGGGAGGAGATCAACGAGGCCTTAATGCGGGATCCGGACCATCCCTATTATCGCAAATTGAAGAAAAATATTGAGCGTAAGTTAAGTGGAAGGTAATACTTTTTTTGGATTATATCATAGGTTGATTATATGCGCGCTTTCCTGGTCATAGTCATTTTTGCTCTCGTCGGAGTATTTATCGCTCATAGTCTGGTTTCTCTCCAGACCCAGTCATTTAATCTCTGGGCCTTTGTGGCGATGGTTATCTCCGTAGGGTTGCTGCTTGTTTTCCCCCGGATCGGGTTCGGATTGATCATCGGGATAGTATTGTTTTACGATCCCCGCTTCAGTTTCCCGGGGATCCATCTCTGGCTCCATCAGTGGGTGATTCTGGTGGCCCTGGTGGTATTGATCGGGAGGTATCTCCATCTGCACCGTTCCTTCAAATTTCATCCCCTGGATGGTGTATTAGCGGTCCTGCTCTTGACCTTCCTGATCTCATATATAAATTCCCCGGATATTGGTCTCAGCGTGAAATGGACACTCTATTACTTTATGATGGTGCTCTGCTATTTTCTCTTCCGCCTGGGGGTCACCGACCGCCATCAGTTGAGAAATATTATAGTTATGCTGATCCTGAGCGGGCTGATCAACAGTGTGGTATCAATGGTATTTTCCCGAATGGGCGCGGGCCGTCCCGGCGCGCTGGTTCTCTCCCGTCCGAACGCCCTGGGTAATTATCTGGCCCTGATTCTTCCCCTCGGCATGGCCCTGCTCTTCTTCAGTCCATTTTCGCGGAAATTAAAAGCCTGGTGCGGGGCGGCGGTTCTGATCATCTCCATCTCGCTTATCCTGACCTTATCCCGCAGTTCCTGGCTGGGAGTTATTGTCGGTCTTCTCGCGCTGGGTTTCTTCAAGCCCCGTCCGATATATTTCCTGATTATCTTTCTCTGTCTGGGGGGTGTACTGCTTCTGCCCGAGGTCAAGCAGAGAGTGGTTGACGACCGGGAGGATTCCGGGGTCTATTATCGCCGGGCCAAGAATGATATGGCCTATCTGATGTTTAAGGAATATCCTATCGTAGGCCGGGGGCCGGGGAGTTTTCAGGCTCTGGCGGTTCATTCCGACTTCTGGGGAATTAAAGCGCATTCCGGCCTGGAAAACCTTTATCTTCGGCTCCTCGCGGAAGGTGGGCTCCTCCAGGCACTGGCCTTCATAATTTTTTATATCTATCTTACCCATCTCGGCCTTACCACCGCCCGAAGCCTCCCTCCGGGGTTACGGCAGGCGGCCGTACTGGGCGCTCTGGCCGGGTGCTGGGCGGTTCTGGGCTGCGGGCTGGGAGACGATCCCTTCATCAACCCCATGATTAACTGGGTGGTGGGGATTTATCTCGGGATTATCGTGAGTATCAGTCAATCAACCATCCCCGGTTCGGAAGAACCGGGAAGTTATCACCCGCAACCCTTCTCCCCCCAGGATGGCCAGAGCGGGTATAATCGGGAGGCGGTAGCGGAGGGAGATATAATAGAACATCAGGATAGCCGGAAAATAGAAGATCAGCACCAGGAGAAACCAGGCTTTTTTCCAGAGCCGGGAGGTTACGGCCGCGCCGATGCCGGCCAGGAGTAAGAGGATGGAGAACGATACCGTCACCACGATCCGGTAGAGAGTATCCTTCCCCTGAAGCCGATCCGGACCGCATTGTTTCTCCGGAATGGGGTTCCAGAAGAGAAAAAATCTTTTTACGCTCAGGCCCAGGAATCGGCCGGGATGGCGCGAGATGAAAGAGAGGGCTTTCCGGTAGCAGAGGGCATCTTTTTCCGGTTCGGATATTCCTTTTTTTCGGAGCAGGGTTTGAATCCCTTCCGGAGTTCCGATGTAACCGGTGGCTCCGGGGTAATTGCCCAGCCAGAGGTTCGCGCCTCCATAGGTGGTAAGAAGAACCAGGTGATGATGAATGTGATAGTTTCGCCCGGTCCAGGGGATGATGATGAGAAGGGCGCAGAAAAATACCAGCAGCCATCGTCTTATCCCGTGCGTCAGATTCCAGGCAAAAAAGGGCAGGAGCAGAATAGTTAAGGGGAGCGCTATCGGACGGCAGAGGGAGGCCAGTCCCAGAATCATGCCGAGGATAATCCATTTTCCCCTCTGGTTTCGGACGCGATAGAAGATCGCGGCCGCGGAGTAGAGAAGAAAAATGAAGAGGGTCTCGGAAAGAAGCTGGGTGGAATAAAATATCAGTCCGGGATAGAGGGCGGTTAGACCGGCCGCGATCAGGGCGGCGGTTGGGCTGTAGATGGCTCTCGCGATAAGATATACCAGGCCGCAGGTCAGGGCGGAAAGGAGGGATTGGACCAGGATGACGGTCAGATAATCCGGTAACCCGGGATAGTAGAGCAGGGCCAGAAAGATGGGATAAAGAGGAGGGCGGTAGGAGTAGAGGTTCATCCGGGTCGAGACAAAACCCCGGCCGGAGATAATATTTCGCGCGATGTTGTCGTAATCGGCCGCGTCTCCGCGGGGGTAATTGTCCCGCAGGATTATCCCGCTTCCGACCCGGACGATCAGGGCGATCAGGATAATCAAAATCAGGATTTTAGTGTGATTTTTCAATAATAATATAATATCATTACCGCAAGAGAAAAAGATAGATAATTTCTCTGCGTCTCTGCGGTGAAAAATATTTCCTGGAGAGTTTGTTGTGTGGATAAACATGAGACTGAAAGATCGTCCTATCTTTCGAAAATTTATCTCGGATTTTTCTTTCTCCTTCCTCTTGAAGGTCGGATCGATGGGGCTGGGGCTCCTCGTCACCCGAATGCTGGCCCGTCGGCTCGGGGTGGAGGGGTACGGCACCTATAGTGTGGTCTGTGCTCTGATAATGCTCTTTCAGGTATTTGTTCAGTTCAGTGTCCGCTCGATTCTGGTCCGGGATGTCCGCTCCGGCAAGCTCCCGATCCAGCAGGCCGCGGAAGCCCTGCTCTGCCTGGCGGTGATTATGGCACCAGCCATGTATATTATTCTGATCGGAGCCGGATATATCTATGATCCGGGCATAATACCCCTTCTCCTCCTCGGCGGCCTCTCCTATTTCCTGGCCGGGAATCGTTCCCTGAACGCGATCCTCCACGCCCGGGGCCGGATCAAGACAGAATCATTCGTAAATTTCCTGGTGGTATTATTTAACTTTGTTCTGCTCCTGCTCTTTCTGAAAGAAGGAGGTTCCATCTCCACCGTTTTTATCTGTTCTCTGGCCGCGGTCGGAATGGCCCTGGTATATCAGAATTACGCGGTCAGCCGGGAGGTGAAGATCCGGGTGAGAAAACAGTTTCAGGAGGTGGGAAATCTGATGCGGGAGAGCTGGCCTCTGGTCTTCGCCGGGCTGGTCCAGTTGATCCATAGCCGGGCGGATCTTTTTATGCTGGAGAAGCTGGATCTTATCAGGTCTCTGGCGCTCCATCTTCCCTTCTTCCCAACTCATCTCCTCCCGGCTGTATTCAATAGCGGCATGGAGGTGGGGATTTATGCCGGGGCCTATCGATTTTTTGAGATGCCGGTCTTTATCCCTACTTATATCCTGGCCACCGGGTATCCCATCCTGGCCGGTCTGACCCGGAAGGTGGAATTTTTAAATTTCCGCAATCGCCTGGGGTGGGTCCTGGCGGCGGGCGCGGTGCTGGTTATGATAGCACTCTATATCTTTGCCGCCCCGTTGGTCCGGATTATTCTGGGGCCGAAATTTTCCGATTCCGTTCCGGTCCTGAGGATATTTGTTTTCGGAATCCCGGCGATGATGCTCCGGCCGCTCTTCCGCCAGGTGGTGATAATCCGCCGCTGGCAGCGTCATCTGACCTGGATATTACTCTCCGGGGTGATCCTGAATATACTGATGAATCTTTACCTTATCCCTCTTAAGGGTTCCCCGGGCGCCGCCCTGGCCACGGTCATCTCCGAATCCTTAACCGCCGCGCTGATTATCCTTATCGCCTGGAGAGCGGTGGGGAAATGGGGAGGAGGAGGAAAGGCAAAAATAAAGGATAAATTTCCAACATCCAATGACCAACTTCCAATTTCCAAATGGAAGGGATGGGCAGAGAGTGAGGGGCCGGGCGCGCTACCGTCCGACCGGTCCGACCCGTCCGACTTGTCCGACCCATCGGATCAGTCGGATCCGACCGATCCGACCGATTAAATTATCTGCCAGCCGCTAATCCCGCCCCAGGATCCTCTTGGCCAGTTTCACCGCTTTCCGGTGAATATTAAGCCGGAAACCCCCGATCCGGGTGGTGGGGTGGAGCCCGAAGCCTACCCCCCATCCGCCAAATACCGACCTCCGTCCGATATGGCGGAATGGTCCGTTGTGGATCTGGGCGGTCTCCCATCCGGCTTCCCAGAAACCTCGTTGAGCTTGATTCTCGGCTTGATCCCGTTCCGAGTCCGCCGAGAGGGGGAGGAAGGAAGAGAGCGCCGGTGCCCGGATCAATGAAGGGATGAAGGCGAAATGAGCCGGTTCGATCATCCGGCTGAAGCTCTCCTCCCCGATCACTTCCGGGGGATGAAATTCGATCGGTTTTCGGGTAATCAGGTTATGCCGGGAGATATGGTAAACCTCCCAGAAAGGATAGATCCGGAGCAGGCCGATCCGGGGGTAGTGTTCCAGGAAAGCCAGCGCCGGTTTCAGCCAGCCCCCCCGGGTCGCGGCCATATCGTCTTCGACATGGAGAATCCAGTCCGCTTCGGGCTTTGACCAGAGTCGGTTCAGAGCCGGCGCCTGCCCCAGATTGTCCGGGGAAGAAATGACTTCCTCAAAGAGCCCGGGATATAGATCCACCACCTTGCGGGTGGCCGGGTCCTCGCCATTGATAAATATCCTGGTCCGGCAGAGGTCCGGATCAAAGACGAACTCTTTCAGCGCTTTCAGGGTTCGGTTGAGATAACGGGGCCTGCGGCAGGTCAGGATTGTAATGAGTACTTTAGGACGCATAGAATCGCTGTAAACTATTAGTGAACCCCGATATCTTAATATTTTCTTGAAAATTGTCTGGGGCTCTTTGATCCTGTAGCCGCGGTCGGTGACCGCGGACACGAGGAATGCCGGCAATACCGCGGTCACCGACCGCGGCTACAGCACCAGGCCATGATTACGAGGTGATATTTTGGTTTAAATAAGAGATTTCAATCCGGGAATCAATATCACCCCCGCCGAAATCGGGAGCAAGAATCCGGAGCGGATCTTCGCTCCGCTGCCGGTTGCGGGAGGATGAGAGCCCCTTTTCCTTCTCCCGGTAAAACTCGGTCCGGCTGACCTCATCATGATCCATCGCCCGGCAGAGGGTGAGGTCGAATAGAAAAGGGGTTAGACCTCGACCCCGGAGCCGCCGCCGGAAGTCATCGTCCTCTCCCCCCCAGCCGACCATAGATTCATCGAAACCCCGCACCGCCTCCCAATCCTTCTTCCAGCAGCCGATAATTCCGCCGTAGCCCATCAGGCCGGCCCCGGAGCCATAATCCTTCTCTCCGGCCAGGGCCATACTGGTGGTCAGGAAGCAGCTGCCGCGTAATTTCTTCCGGACCGAAGCAAGAAAATCCGGCTCAAGAATAGTGTCGGCGTCGATAAATACCAGGATATCTCCCGTGGCGAACCGTCCGCCCAGGTTACGGGCGTGACTCTGGTTGAAGAAGGGGCGATTGTCAATCCGGACAACAATAACTTTTTCATTCGGCCGGGATTTGACCCATCCCGCGGTGCCCTCCGGGCAGTCATAATCCACCACCACATATTCAAAGTTGGGATCGTTCTGCCCCAGGCAGCCTCCGATGGTCTGCTGGAGCTGGGAGAGACGACCCTTGCAGGTGGTAACGAGACTGATCCGGGGGAGATCAGAGCTGCCTCCAGACGGAGAACAGATCGCCCCACCTTCGTCTTCCAGGCCGGGAACCGTCCCGCCGGCGTTCTCTTTAATCCGGGATATAACAGCCGGGTCATCGGTAAAGATCTTCTGAGAGCGCTGGAGAACCAGCTGGATCCGGCTTTGGGTCAGGTCATCGGCGTGAGTAAGGGGGATTACGGGGAAGATCCAGCCGATGGCGCCGCTCCCGATCGCATGGAGGAAGCCTTCCAGCAGGGGGAGGATATCGGCCGGATCCATCTCTTCCGCCGGAGCGGGGAGAGCCAGGCAGGCATAATCACCCGGGGTCCAGATCGCTCCCCGGGGATCGATCTGTCCGGCGGCGGGAGGTTTCAGCTCCCGAAGCAGGTCCGGACCGAGATTCCGGTTCCGGGCCAGATAGAAGAGCCGGTGGGGGAGAAGACGGTGAGCTTCCCGCCAGAAGGGGAGAAGTGACCAATCCTTTTGGGTGTCCGCTAAATCCGCGGTAAAGAAGACCGCTTTAGGGGTGAGGGAACGCTCCGCCGGTCCCCGGCGGGGCAGTCGAACCAGGTCCAGCCCGATCCGGTTGAAAAATAAATTGATAACATCACCCGGTCTCATAGGTTAGTTCCTATTTTAGTAAAAATTAAACCGCGAAAATACTAAGGTAAAATGGCAATAGTGAGATTGCTTCGCCGCGCTCGCAATGACACCTGGCGCCAATTGTCATTACGAGGAGCATCGCGACGAAACAATCTCCCCGGCCCCCCCCCATTGTCATTGCGAGGAGCAAAGCGACGAAGCAATCTCCCCGGGCAATAGCGAGATTGCTTCGCCGCGCTCGCAATGACACCTGGCGCCAATTGTCATTGCGAGGAGCAAAGCGACGAAGCAATCTCCCCGGCCCCCCCCCATTGTCATTGCGAGGAGCAAAGCGACGAAGCAATCTCCCCGGGCAATAGCGAGATTGCTTCGCTACGCTCGCAATGACACCTAGCACCAATTGTCATTGCGAGGAGCAAAGCGACGAAGCAATCTCCCAGGCATTAGTGAGATTGCTTCGCTGCGCTCGCAATGACACCTAGCACCAATTGTCATTGCGAGGAGCAAAGCGACGAAGCAATCTCCCCGGGCAATAGCGAGATTGCTTCGCTGCGCTCGCAATGACACCTGGCGCCAATTGTCATTGCGAGGAGCATCGCGACGAAACAATCTCCCCTCACAACATGGAATATAAATCCTCCCAGCTTGGGTTTTTCTCCTGAATAAGCGCTATCTTCTTCTTCCTTGATCCGCCCTTAATCTGCTTTTCTTTCAAGATGGCTTTCTCCGGTGTGCCGAAAACCTGGTAATAAACTAATTTGTGGAGATTATACTTTTTCGTGAATCCATCGACTAATTTATTTCTGTGCTGATAAACCCTTTTCTTCAAATCACCGGTTACGCCCGTATAGAGAACATCATTATTTATGTTCGTCATAATATAGACACAATATAGTTTCGTTACCGTCATTTTTCCGCTTTCTCCAGCAGATAAATTCGATAGACCGGCAGCCGATTGATAAACGGGATGACCGAGAGAAGTTTATTTACGGTTCGGGAGTAGAGAATAAAATCCAGCCGTTCGAAGATAGGGATAAAGTAAAGCAGCTTGAATATGTCGTATGCCACCCCCTTCCGTTTGATTATCCTCAGTCCGAAGGCGGGAATACTTCTTTCAAACTCTTTGAAGGTGATATACCTCTTATCAAAAGAGGAGAGGTTAAAATAACTGTATTCCCGCAGATGTTCCGTGGAATCCAGCACGGCTACACCATTTTTCTTGATCAGAACATATTTCCGCCAGGAGATGGAGGGGACACTGAGAATAACCCTCCCCCCGGGGTTCAAGACCCGGGTCAATTCCTTTAAGACCTTATTATCATCAGGCAGATGTTCCAGAACCTCGGTCAGGATAATGCCATCCAATACTCCATCCCGGAAAGGCAATTCTTCCCCATCCCCCTGAATGAAATAACCATTTTTCCGGGCTGTAATAAATTTATCCCGGGTGCGTTCCACTCTCCGCCGGGCCAGTTCCAGCCCGATCATCAAACGATCCGGAGAAGATAGGGTCAGGGATATTCTTCCATCGCCGCAGCCGATATCAAGTATTCTTCCCCGGAGGTTTTTAGCGAATTCCGCGATCTTCTCCAGGAGTAGTCCGGGGGCGCGGTGGATGTACTGGTATTCGTCCATATCTCCCCGTTCCACCGCGGAGTTATCATAATATTCCCGGAGTTCTCTTTTCTGCTTATCCCGATCCATCGGCCAGCCTTATGGCTCCGAGTTTCTCCAGTTCATCAATCAGGCTTATTAAGTCAGCGCGCGCGGTATCCTCTTCAATTTCGTACTCCCGGAGAATCCCCTGTAGAATAGCCGATAGGTTTCGCCGCCCATCGATCTGTTCCCAGATGAAGGCGCCGACTTCATTGAGGGAGAAGAGGCGTCCGGCTATCTGGGTCTCATTACTGATCGGAACCAGGAGCGCCTCTCCGGCAATGACCCGGTAGACCACATCCGGGTTTTTCTTGTAGACTCGGTTTAAATATTCTGAATTCATAGAACATAGCCCTCGCTTCACTCGGGCAACTTTTCCTCTAAGGAAAGCAGGAAATCAGGAGAATTTAAAATACTCTCCCCTCCTGTCTTCCTGCTTTCCTTAGGGGTTATTGAATTTTCGAAGCAGGAAATTGGCCTTTACTGGCTTATTATGAATTTCAATAAATATAGCATATTAACTTTTTATAAAGAACATTTTTAAAGCAAGAAACCAATCATCATTAAGGAAGAACCGGTTGCGGAGGGTTTTCCAGCCTGAGGCAGGGATTTGACGGTTAAGTATGGCGCCGGGCGTGATGAAGAAGAGTGTTGCCTGTCGTTTTATCGGGGGAGGGGCGAGCTGTTTGAGAACCTCATTCGGCGCCGTTTTGCCGAAGAAGTATCCGGTATGGAGAAGTGAGTAATAAACCTGGCCAACGCATCGGTACCCGCGGGCTTTCTCAATCAATCTCTCCCAGTTGATGGAATCTCCGGATTGCTTTGTTACCAGGTAAAGATCGTAGAACCAGATAAGCCGGGAGAAGCTGTGATGACTGAGGTGAGCCGCCAGGTAGAGAAGGTTAATCGTAGGAGAAAGGACCCGGGCCAGCTGATCGGCAATTTGAGCCGGGAGAGAACTCTCCCAGAAATCTTTGATCTCGATCTCAAAGGAGGGGTTTCTCCGGTTCGGGGTTTGGAGGTTGGTATGAACCTCCAGAAAAATTCCGGTATTTGTCTCGGTAAATTTTTCCGCGGTGGCGGTCTCTTCGACAACTGAAAAATTCATCTCCCGAATGATTCGGGAAGCGGTTGGTTTATCAGCCGGATGGATCAGGAAATCGATATCATCACAGGGGCGGAGCGCGGGGTGGGGGTAATACTTTTGGGCTAGATAAGGTCCTTTTAGAACAATTACCTTAATCCCCGATCTATCAAAAGCTTTCAGGATACGGCTCAGGCAGTCCTGTTCCAGGACCTTCCGGGCCAGTTGCCGGTGGTACTCAGTCTCCCACTGATCTCGAACCGGAGAGGGGAGGGGGGTATCCTCCGGCAGTTCCTGGGAGAAGAGAGCGGCGAGGTGATGGCGGAGAACCAATTCCTGAAACCGCAGCCAATCCACCTGGTTGGTTGGGGAGATAGAGAGGGGGGATGATTGGTCTGAGATAATGCGAAGTAACTCAAGAAGGAGCCGTGCTTCCGGATTCATGGTAGGTGGGTAGTCCCGCCGTAGGCGGGATCTCCGCGATGCTCCGATAGGCAGTGGGCAGTAGTGGCCTTTTCCCCGGCAAGGAGGTGTCGCAGTCCACTAATTACACGAATTGCACTAATTGTTTCGCCTCGGCCTCTTGTTTAACCACTAATATGCAGCTTGGTTAGATATGTTCCTTGACCAGCTTTATTATACGACTGGAGTGTCTTATTGCTTTAGTTGCTTCACCTTTATCAAAATATTCAGCGGGAGTTAAATCCGGGAGACCATTTGGATACCTGGTGATAATGTAATATTTATCCAATCTTTTGCAATCATCTATTAAGTCAGCAAAGTGTTTATTATATTTTGCGCATTTCCGTATTAGCACAAGTAAAGAATGGCCAATTATGCTTCGCTCCCCATTAGCGTAACAAAATGCTTTCAAAGCTTTTTCTCCAGCCTGTTGCGCCATAAAACAACTCTGCGCCCAGAATTCACCTTTAACGTCCCATTTGGCAACCAGTAAGTCGTCACTGGCCTGTCTTAACCATCGATCCGCTTCATGCTTATTTTTATTGTGCATAAATAACCTGCCCTTCTCTTAATGCGGTCAGGATGAAATCATTCCCCTGCCGCTTCATCCGTTTTATCTCAGATTCCGTGTAAACGAACGGCTCAACTGCTATTTCCCCGGTACAACAGTCCAGAACATCATCCAATCTTTTCAAGAAATTATCTTTGGTATCCTTAATTATTATCAAATCCAGGTCGCTTCCCTCATGATTATCCCCTCGAGCGCAAGATCCAAACATAATAATTTTCTCAGGAGAATACCCCTTGATAATTCGCTCTGTTGCCCTAGTTATTTTGTTTGCTATAGCTGTCACTTGGTATTTTACCTTAGGTTGAACGATGAAAGTTCACTCTATATTTCTTTTCTCTTCAGTCATCCGTCCTCTGCCCTCTGTCATCCGTCCCCCCTTCCTCCGTCCTCTGTCCTCTGTCTTCTGTCTTCTGTCAACTGTCATTTCATTGGCTGCGCCGGATCACCAAAGAGAGTGTAGATATCGAGGAGATAGAGATAGGTGGTCACTCCGGCCAGTTGAGCCTTGGCCCGGGTCAGGGCCGTGCCAAACGGATAGCCATTATTGAGCAGTTCCGTAAAGAGATACCCGGTCATCTGTTTGGCGGGGGTGTTGAGGGAGAGGCCGGAGGGCGATACGTTGGCTATGGTTCCTTTTCCTGCCGCCTGAGTCATGGCTTCCGCCAGGCAATCCTGGGAGACATCGCACCAGTAGCCGTTCAGACAGGTCGAGATCGGAAGAGCACACGTCTGAACTCCAGTCACACTGATATATCTCGTATGCCGTCTTCTGCTTGAAAAAAAAAAAAAAAAAGAACAGATCGCCTGCAGTTCGTACTAATATAGTAATGTCAACGATGAGTACTAGACACCGTCTGTGCCCGACACGC
>CAKZYZ010000014.1 GCA_937885075.1 uncultured bacterium
TAGCTATTCGATCTCATCGGAGTGAAAAATCAATAGGAATGGCTCTCAGCCTGGCCCTGATATTTTTTTATTACATCTTTATCGCCTACGCCACCGCGGTAGCATCGGATTACGAGCGCTACCCTTACCTAATCGTCTGGGTTCCTAATATCCTATTCATCGGTGTAGGTACATTCTGGATGGCGAAGTTCATCCGCATATAAAACCAGGCGAAGCGACAACTTTTAACTTTAGGCACTTTAGCGCACTTTAGGCACTTCCCCATGAGGATTTTAGATCGATATATCTGCCGGAAGTTTATTGTTCCTTTTATTTACTGCATGGTCTCCTTCGTCATGCTCTTTGTTATCGGAGACCTCTTCGAGAATCTGGACGATTTTCTGGAAGCCCCCGACTGGTTTATGGTGATGATCAAGTATTACCTCCTGTTTATTCCTTCAACCCTGGGCTATATCACTGCCATCGCGGTCCTGCTGGCTCTGCTCTCCTCGCTGAGCATGCTGCAAAAATCAAATGAAATATCAGCCATGCGATCCGCGGGCATCAGTATCTACCGAATCGCCGGCCCGCTCCTGCTGCTATCGTTTCTCATCAGTTTGGGGGTGCTGTTTATCAACGAAAAAATTGTTCCTCAAACCTTTCCGGAAAGCCAGTTGTTGAAAAAGCAGTACTCGGGGAAAGCGGTAGATGAGATCCTATCTGATATTACATATTATAACCCCCTGACCAACCGAAGTTACTACTTTAAATCATTTAACCCGAAAGATAATACCGCCACAGAGATTACCATCCATGAACTCCGGCCTAACGGGAAACCATACCGACGGATTACCGCCGATGAAGCCGCCTGGCTGGATGGAAGATGGTGGTTCTTCAATGGATTCATCTACACTTTTCCCCTTAATGATGTCCCGATTAAAAAAATCCTGACCAAGGAATCCTTTGATCTGGAAGTCCAGCCCCAGGATCTGATAGAGAATGATGACAAAACTACTCATCTGGGATATTCGGAATTAAAAGCTGCCCTGCGGCGAAAATCCGGATTCCCGCTCTTTCTCATCAGGCCTCTCCTGGTCGAACTCCATCAAAAACTCGCTCTGCCGATTGCCTGCCTGATAATGGCGCTACTGGGGGTAGCTTTCGGATTAAAGACCAGCCGGGGCGGGATGCTGGCCGGCGTGGGGATAAGCCTGGCCCTGGGGTTTTTATACTACGCTATTTTTTCAATCACCGGAGCCATGGGAAATCAGGGATACCTCCAGCCCTGGCTGGCAGCCTGGTCCGCTAATATCATCTTTGGCTTGATCGGCCTGTTTTTCTTATTCAGATTAAACAAAGGTTAAAAGGCAACAAAGTAATATTTGATATTGTCCAATCAGAGTTAATATTGTATATACCCTTTCCCGAAATCAAAACACCCCCCCGACGATCATCGTCGGGGTGAGCAAGTTCAATAGCTAATAGGACAAAGGAGAACCTGAACCAATGAACCAAGAAGCTGACTACAAAATCAAAGATATCAACCTGGCGGAATTCGGCCGGAAAGAGATTGAGATCGCGGAGAAAGAGATGCCGGGTCTGATGGCCACCAGAAGAAAGTACGGAAAAGATAAACCTCTAAAGGGCAAAAGGATCACCGGCAGTCTCCACATGACCATCCAGACCGCGGTCCTGATCGAAACCCTGGTGGAACTGGGCGCGGATGTCCGGTGGTGTTCCTGCAACATCTTCTCCACCCAGGATCACGCCGCCGCCGCGATCGCCGAAACCGGAACCCCGGTCTTTGCCTGGAAGGGAGAAAGCCTGGCCGAATATTGGGCTTGTACCTATAAGGCCCTGACCTGGCCGAATGGATCCGGACCCAACCTAATTGTTGATGACGGCGGTGACGCGACCCTGATGATTCACCATGGATACGCGGCGGAGAACGACCCCTCCATTCTTGAGGCGGAGACCGAAGGTGAGGATGAAGTCGAATTGAACGCTCTGCTCAAGCGGGTTCTTGCCGAAAAACCCGGGAGATGGCACGCGGTCGCCGAAGACTGGGAAGGGGTATCGGAGGAGACCACTACCGGAGTCCACCGCCTCTACCAGATGATGGAGGCAGGCGAACTTCTGGTCCCGGCTATCAATGTCAACGACTCGGTCACCAAATCCAAATTCGATAATCTCTACGGATGCCGGGAATCGCTGGTCGATGGAATCAAACGGGCCACCGATGTCATGGTAGCCGGGAAGGTAGCCCTGGTCTGCGGTTATGGTGATGTGGGTAAGGGTTCGGCCCAGTCCCTCCGTGGTCTGGGGGCCAGAGTTATCATCACCGAGATCGATCCCATCTGCGCGCTCCAGGCTTCAATGGCCGGCTACCGCGTGGCTACGGTGGATGATGTCCTCGATATCGCCGATATCTATGTTACCGCCACCGGAAATAAATTCGTTCTCACCGCTGAACATATGTCGAAGATGAAGGATCAGGCCATTGTCTGCAATATCGGCCACTTTGACAATGAGATCCAGGTCGGAAAACTGGAGGCATGGCCCGGTATTAAAAAAATTAATATTAAACCCCAGGTTGATAAGTATATCTTCCCTGACGGGCACTCGATAATTTTGCTGGCGGAAGGACGCCTGGTCAACCTGGGATGCGCCACCGGCCACCCCAGCTTTGTCATGAGCAACTCCTTCACCAATCAGACCCTGGCCCAGATCGACCTGGTGCTTAATAAGAAGAAAACGGGTGTCTATACCCTCTCCAAGCAACTGGACGAAGAAGTAGCCCGCCTCCACCTGAAACAGTTAGGTGTCAAGCTGACCAGAATGACCGATGAACAGGTAAAATACCTCGGCATCCCGGTTGACGGACCATATAAGCCGGAACACTATAGGTATTAAAAAAAGTGCCTAAAGTGCGCTAAAGTGCCTAAAGTTGGAAGTTATCGCTTTCGCCTGGCCTCCAGAGCCTGGCTCCACTCGTTCCCTCGCTCCGCGTGGGAATGCATTAGCCTGGCTCCACTCGTTCCCTCGCTCCGCGTGGGAATGCATTTGACCAACTCTTTCATAGAGTGGAGCATTATAACGAGTAACTATACCCTGCTCAAAAAGGTTTTCGAGGAAGTCCCTGCTTCGGATTGTTTTCTCCTAATCAGCATAATTCGTGTAATTCGTAGTTCATTTATCTTTTCTTCGTGTCCTTCGTGTACTTCGTGGTAGAATGAATACACTATGAACTTCAAAAAGGACAGACAGTTCTACCGATTCGCGGCCTACGGATTTTTAAAAAACCTCCGGTTCTTCGAGCCGTTCATTATCCTCTACTTCCGGGAGATGAGGTTCACCTTTCTTGAGATCGGGACCCTCTACTCGATCCGGGAGATTAGCACTATAATCTGTGAACTCCCCACCGGTTTCATCGCCGATATCTACGGCCGGAGGCGGTCGATGGTGGCTTCCATGCTGGCCTATATCACCAGTTTCATCATCTTCTACCTCTTCCCTAACTTCTACAGCTTTAGCCTGGCGATGGTCCTCTTCGGAATCGGGGAGGCCTTCCGAACCGGCACCCACAAGGCTCTGATCCTGGAGCACCTCCGACAGAGAGATATCCTGGACCATAGGGTAGATTATTATGGCGCTACCCGGGCCGCATCCCAATTAGGAAGCGCCCTCAATGCCATTCTGGCGGCTGGGCTGGTCTTCTTCAGCGGAAGCTACCGGATCATCTTCCCGGCGGCTATCATCCCCTACCTGATTAATCTGGTCAATCTTGCTACCTATCCAAAGGCGCTCGATCGGGAAGTGCGGAGAACCGAAAAACGCCGGACCTGGGGAGATTTCCTCCTGGTCTTCCGGAATCAGGATTCACGGAGGGGGATCTTTAACTCCGGCGTCTTCGACGCGTTCTTCAAGTCCTCTCAGGAATATCTCCAGCCGATCCTGAAGAGCATGGCACTGGCTCTTCCCATAATGATGGCTCTTTCAGGCCGGGAGAGAACGGCCATCCTGGTGGGCGGGGTTTACTTCCTGATCTATCTCAGCACCAGTTACGCCTCCCGGAACGCCGGGCGGCTGAGCCGAAAGATCGGCCACAAGGAAAAAACTCTCAATCTAACCTTCCTGGCCGGGGCGGGCTTCCTGGCGCTGGCGGGGGGGGCGATCGGAATCAGTCTCCCCGGGATGGCAATAGTCTGCTTCCTGCTACTCTTCCTCATCCAGAACGCCCGACGACCGGTCAATATAACTTACCTCAGTGAGAAGATCTCCCACCGGGCCATGGCCTCCGGACTTTCCGCCGAGTCCCAGATCAAGACCATTCTCATGGCCATCCTGGCACCCGCGTTAGGATTTCTGGCCGACCGGTTCGGGATCGGCCACGCCCTGATCTCCGGAGGGGCGGCGATGGGGATATTATCGATCGGCATCTGGCTCCGAAAGATTCCCGGCGGGACTGATCCGGAGTAAAACCGGACGACTTCTTCAGAATTCCGCCAGGACAAAACCATCTCCGGTCCTGACCGATAGCGGGCGGGGAAAATGTTGCTGATATTCCAGGTACCGATCGGTATCCAGAAGAAGCAATATCCTTTTCTTCCGGGCAGGGTTATTTACTACTCTTCTGAATTGCTCAAAGCGAATCTGTCGCCCCCGGGCATCAGGGTAATTAAGACCATATCCGAATTCCCCATCCGATTCAAGCAGATAAATATCATTTCGACCGGAAAACCAGCCCAGCGCGCCGGTACAGTAATTGTCGGAGACAAGAATTACGCCGGAATTAAACCGACCGGATTGTGCGGCAAGAAAATCTGCCGGGGCCCGGCCTTTTTTTGCCATATCGGGAAAAAGAAAGTGGCTGCTGAAGAGAAGCGCCATCGGTCCGATGGAGAATAAAAGTATTTTTTTAAAACTACTTTTCTGTCGAAGCGCCAGGCTGAGGAAGAGAACCCATATGATAATTCCATCCACCGCGATTATCCATTTCCAGATTTCCAATTGACTGAAAATCTGCTGGATCGGGAAAACCCCCGTCTGAATCACCAACAAGCCCAACGCGATAATAAGTAATACCCCCATTAGAATCCAGATACTGGTTTTGAATATTTTTTTTCCCCCGGCATGGAAGTATTCATCAAGTCCACGGATCAGAATTATAACCAGCGGAGGAAAACAGGGGAGAATATAAGTAGGGAGTTTGCCCCGGGAGACCGAAAAAAATAGGAAGGAAAAAATGAACCAGCAGAGGGAAAAGCGGAGCAGCGGATCCTGGATTCGTTTTTTTACCAGTCCGGCTATGGAGGCTGGAATCAGAACAATCCAGGGGAACGCCCCCCAGCCTATCACGGAAATATAAAACCAGAACGGTTCGGCATGCTGGGCCTTGGCCCCCATAAAGCGGGTGATATGCTCCTCCCAGAAGAAAAAGTGCCAGAAATCCGGTTCCCGGAAATATATGGCCAACCCCCAGGGCAACGCCACCAGAACGGCCGCCGCCAGGGCCAGCCAGTAATTACCAAGCAGTTCCCGCCCCCTTCGATTCCAGAATAAATAGGGGATAATCACTACAGCCGGAATCGCAAAGGCGATAAAACCTTTGGTCAAAAAAGCCAGACCGGTAAAAACCCCGCCCAGAATCCGCCCCATTTTCCGGGTGCGCGCCGGGGTAGCCTGGGAAGCCCAGAAAAATGATCCCATAGCCGCGGTTATGAGCATGGAAAAACCACTATCCAAAACGTTGGTGGTCCCCACCGCAAAAACCTCAATGCAGGTGAGAAAAGCCAGCCCGGCCAGGATCCCCTCTCTATATCCCCTCCCGAACCGATTCAGGAGCAGAAAGATAATCAGCGCCATGATACCCGAGGCTAAAGCCGAGGGAAGTCGGAAGGCAAAGGCGTTTTCGCCGAATATACCGATTGATACCGCGATCGGCCAGTAACCCAGGATAGGTTTTTCGAAGTAGCGCAGACCATTAAACCGGGGAACAATCCAGTCCCCGGTGGAGAGTATCTCCCGGGGAATTTCCGCGTAGCGGGGTTCATCCGGGATAATGATCGGCCGCACCCCCAGGGGAATAATATAAAGTATCAGGTAAAGAGCCAGAACGCTTAGAACGGATAATATCAGGACAAATCTATTCATAATCAGGAAACTTCCCGGAAGTTAAAATAATACCAACTAGGCGGTAAAACAGGATAACGGTAACAGACAACTTAATGGAACCGGGGTGACGGGAAGATTACTAGAAGATTAAATTTTGGTAATGTTGAGAGAAAAAGAGTAGGGGATAATAAGCGTAAAGTCACTCCCCTGACCTAAGTTACTGGATACGGTAATATCACCCCCGTGGAGTCGCGCGATGGAATAAGCCAGACTGAGCCCCAGGCCGCTTCCTACCTCTGTGCGGCTATTATCGCCCCGGTAAAAGCGATTGAAAATACGGGGTAATTCATGCTCGGATATTCCCACCCCGGTATCCCTTACCGAAATAATAACCTGACTGCTATCCGCGGAGAGCGAGACCGAAACCGTTCCTCCCGGGGGGGTGTTCTTGAGAGCGTTATCCAGGATATTAGATAAGGCCCTTTGCAGCTTTTTAATATCTCCCTTGAGAGGAGCTACCGGTGGAGCCTCCAGTTCGAGTGTAACTTTCTTATCCGCGGCCACCGGTTGAAAAAGTTCACAGGCATCCCTGACCATCCGGGAGATATCCACATCAGCTATCTCCCGTTGGGCCACCCCGGCATCCATTTCAGAGATATCGAGCATAGTATTGATCATCGCGAGGAGGCGATCACATTCCTCCACCGTACCGGCTAAGACCGCCCGGCATTCCGCCGGAAAATGACTGCCCGCCAGAGTCACTTCAGCCAGACCTCTCATTCTGGTTATCGGGCTTCTCAGGTCATGGGCTATATTATCATTAATTTCTTTCATCCCCGAAATCAATCTCTGGATTCTATCCAGCATAGCGTTAAAGGTTACCGCTAAATTATCGATTTCGTCACCGGAACCCTTGACCGGAACCCGGCTCTCAATGGCACCGTCCGATATTTTCCTTACTGTCGCGGTAACTTCTTCCACCCCGGACAAGGCTCGCCGGGACATAAACCAGCCGACTATTACCGATAACAGGAGAGCGGTAATAAATACCGAGGCAAAAATATGCCGAAAATTGTCCATAAACTCTTCTTCGGCTTTTATTGTCTGCCCTATCTGCAATATTACCCCGGGTCCGATAATGGCGTAAATTACCCGGGTGCGATACCGGTCTCCCGGGACGACAATGGTTTCAAACAGGGCGGTTGGTGTTTTCACCCGGTTTAATATGGTCTTCTCCGTTTTAAGGTTTTTCCAGGCGGAAAGATCCGACGCGGCCAGTTCCCGGCCGGCGGGAGAAAGTATCCGGAAAAACTTTTTATCTTCGCCAATCGCGGTCTCCTCCCCGGTTATATCAGCCTTTACTTCGTCCATCCCCATTGAACGATATATAACACGATATTCTTCCACTTCGGCCTGAAAATAATTATCCACCCGCTGATAAATATATGAGCGGACCATAAAATACAGGAGGATGAATATGGCCAGGGATATCACCACATAGACACCGGCATACCATGCGGTTAATCGGAAGACAATGGTGTAGGGCCGTTTCAAGAGTTTACTTAAGAACATATCCCACTCCCCGGATCGTATGAATCATATCCCGCTTAAATCCCCGATCTACCTTATCCCGTAATTTACTTATTCTCACCTCGACTATGTTGCTCTGAGGATCAAAATTATAGTCCCAGACATGTTCAATGATCATGGTCTTGGAGACCACTCTCCCGGCATTCCGCATCAAATATTCCAGAAGAGAAAATTCTCGCGGCTGCAATTCGATTTTCGCCCCGTCTCTCACTACCTCCCTGGTCAGCAGATCCAGGGAAAGATCCCCCACAGTCAAAGATGTAGGTTCCGATGTCCCCGTTGACCTTCGAATCAAGGACTGAACCCGGGCTACAAGTTCGGAGAATGCGAAGGGCTTAACCAGGTAATCGTCACTCCCCATCTGCAGTCCCCTGACCCGGTCTTCCACCGAACGCCGGGCGCTCAGTATTATGGTCGGCGTACTTTGTCCGGATTCACGCATCTTCCTGACCAGGGATAGGCCATCCAGAAGAGGCAGCATAATATCGACCACCGCGGCGGCGTACGGTTCTGAAAGGATCAGATGAAGCCCGTCTTCGCCGTTCTCCGCGTGATCCACAGCCCAGCCGGCCTGTTTAAATCCTTTTATAATGAACCGCGCGATCTTTATGTCATCTTCAACTAATAGAATTCTCATGATTAGTAAATTAACATAAACGAATAGTACTACTCCAGAATAATCCCGCCTTTCTCCTTGAGATAGTCCGCTATCCGGGCCGCCACACTGTTGTTGGTCCGACTATTCGTATAGCCATGCTCCTTGAGAATGGAGGCAATCTCCTTAATCAGTTCGACGCGATTGAGCGTAACAGCGGCATCTTCCGCCTCAGACACCGGAGCTGGAACAGGAGACTGACCACTCTCTCCGGAATCAATAACCACCGCATTCTCCCATTTCGCCACGGTCTTCGGCCCGATGCCTTTGACCCGGCTAGCCAGATTAGAAAGACTGGTAAAAGACCCTCCCGAATCACGCGCGGCGATGATCGCCTGAGCCTTCTTAGCCCCGACCCCCTTCAGCCTCTGGAGTTCAGAACTGGAAGCCGAGTTAACATCAATCTCCTGAGCCCGGAGTTCCCCGGCCCAGCAGAAAAGCACTGCCAGAACCATTAAAATAACTATCTTTCTCATAGCAACCTCCTTTTGATACTTATTTTGACGGGGAAGTTGGTCCAATATTCAATCCTATTGATTTCATTACCCATAATTTCTCTTGAACTGAAGGAGTATATTTGATAGACACAGCACAATTATATTCCGTAAATTCGAAAATCTCCCGGGTAGATAAATTTAAATATTTTAAAAACCTGGTAAGACTTCAATCAAAATTCAAAACTTTTGTTTTTTCGAAGAAAAAACAAAAGGGGCGAGGTAGCTCAGTCGGTAGAGCAGCGGACTGAAAATCCGCGTGTCGTCAGTTCGATTCTGACCCTCGCCACTCACTAAACTCAAAGACCCGACCTTCAGGACTTTGCTCTGAAATATACGGAAGATTCAAACAGGCAACCCCTGCCTGGATTTTCAGAAGTTGATCGAGCAGCATCTTAACCTACCAGAAAATAATAATCTGGCTCTGCTGTCTATGATTGAATGAGGGCAAACAAATAAATGTTGCGGGCTAACGGGAAAAACATATACTTCACCAAACATGCTCTCATCAGGATGGATCAGAGGGGAGTAACACAACAAAACATCCAGCGGGGGCTGAACTCTCACCATACAGTTACACCTGGCCAAGATGACATTACTCACTATACGGCTTCTATCAACAGTCGGGAACTGATTATTGTTGTCGAAGAAAAGAAGAAATTTTACAGGATTGTCTCAACATTCTGGAGGTAGATCATGGGAACAATAGAATTAAAAAACGGTTTCAAAAGTATCTCCATCGACAACGAAGCTGGGGCGATATATATCCAGGTGACTCATAACAAAGTTAAAAAAACTCTGGAGATCGATGATAATGTCTTCGTTGATGTGGACTATCGCGGGAAGCTGGTCGGCATTGAATTAATCCGGATAGATCAGGTTGAGATTCCCGGAGTTTTCAGGGCTATCGCCGACCGGGTGCATCAGCCCGAAGTTGCCCATTACCCGGAAGAGTTCAGTCGCGACCTCGCCCCCCTCTGCACCATTCCCGCGTGATATTTGTGCTTCCGCATCATTACCCCGTCTTTGTATATCCTGCTTTTCCCCTTACTCATGCGAAATTTATAAAAGATGTCAACCAGGTCATGGAGCAGAAGGGAACCTATCAAACACAAAAAATACTTCTACAGGAGTTAGATAAATAATTATATCAAAGGAGTTCAACAATGAAAATACTGGTAACCGGCGGAGCCGGATATATAGGCAGCCATACCTGCCTGGAACTTTTACAGGCCGGCCACGAAATAGTGGTGGTGGATAACCTCTCCAACAGCAAGGAAGAGTCCCTAAAAAGAATTCAGGAGATCAGCGGCAAAAACCTTGAGTTTCACCAGGTGGACCTCCTCGACCGGGAAGCCCTGGACCGGGTCTTTGCCAGCTCTGATATAGGCGCCGTAATTCATTTCGCGGGGTTAAAGGCAGTCGGCGAGTCGGTTATAATTCCGCTCAGGTATTATCACAATAATATCACCGGTACCCTGATTCTCTGCGAAGTTATGGGAAAGTACGGTGTGAAGAATTTAGTCTTCAGCTCTTCCGCCACCGTTTACGGTGATCCCGCCACAGTCCCGATCACAGAAGACTTTCCGCTCGGCGCCACCAACCCCTACGGGCGGACCAAGCTGATGATCGAAGAAATTCTCCGGGACTGGCAGATCGCGGATAGTTCATTAAATATCGCGCTCCTGCGCTACTTCAACCCGATCGGCGCGCATAAAAGCGGCCGAATTGGAGAAGACCCCCACGGAATCCCTAATAACCTTATTCCTTTTATCAGCCAGGTCGCGGTCGGAAAACTCCCCCAGCTGAGAGTCTTTGGCAATGACTACCCCACCCCGGACGGCACGGGGGTGAGGGACTATATCCATGTCGTCGACCTGGCGATCGGACACCTCAAGGCCCTGGAAAAGTTAGCCGCCAATCCCGGTCTGGTCATCTACAATCTTGGCACCGGGCGCGGATACAGTGTTCTGGAGATGGCGGCGGCATTTGAAAAAGCCTGCGGCAAGAAGATCCCTTATGAGCTTGTCGCGCGCCGGCCCGGCGATATCGCGGAGTGCTACGCCAACCCGGCCCTGGCAAACCGGGAACTGGGCTGGTCCGCCGACCGGGAGATAGAAGAGATGTGCGCCGACTCCTGGCGCTGGCAGTCCGGAAACCCGAATGGATACTAAGGGAGGGAGAAGCAGGGATGAGAAGGGAGAAGAAGGGATGAGCAGGGGATAGCAGGGAGAAGCAGGGAATGGCAAGGAGAAGCAGGGAAGCACCGGGCACGGCACCGTCCGACTCGTCCGACCTGTCCGACTCGTCCGACCAACCTGATCCGTCCGACCAACCTGACCCGACCGATCCGACCGATCAATCACTGGGAAAATACCGCTGTCCAACTTCCTCCAATTTCGCGGTTAAAAATACTACGCCCTCCTCCACTCTACCCGGGGAACCGGCCATCCCCAGTACAAGATCCCAGCCTCCCTCCACGTTCCGCGGCAGGCTGGAGAATGAGAGATCGGGATAAGCAGCGATAAACTCATCCATCAAATCGGCTAGATCAGCCTCCCGACCATCCGGAAGCACCAGGGACCGGGCGAGCCGCTCTGGACCGGGGTGATAATAGGTATCCAGAATTAATTCCATCATCGGCTCCGCCATCTCAGGAAAACCGGGAAGAAAGTAGCCGTTAGCAATAGAAAATCCGGGGACCTGATTGAACGGGTTGGGGATGACCCGGGACCCCTCGGGGAACTCAACCATCTTTAATCGATGGGGGGAGGGAATTTCTCCATAGTGTTTCTCCAGGATCGCCACCGCTTCTTCATTGTAGGCCAGAGGAACTCCAACCACATCCGCCGCGCTGTGCCGGGTATAATCATCCGGTGTAGCTCCGATCCCTCCGCAGCAGAAGAACGGTTCCGGACGAGCCATCGCCCACTTTAACTGCTGTCGGATCATCTCCGGTTCATCAGCTATAATCAGGGCGTATTTGAGGAGAAGATTACGCGCCGCCAGAATCCTCCGGGCATTCTCAAAATGCCTATCCCCTACCCTGCCGTCCAGGATCTCATTGCCGATTATAACTAACCCGAATCCGGTAATTTGCTGCTTCATTGTAATAAAAGATAGTAAGCAGTGAGCAGTAAGCGGTAAGCGGTAAAAGAACCGACAGAGTACCCGGCCAACCGCTCACTGCTCACCGCTCACTGCTCACTGCTTACTGTTCACTGCTCACTGTTCACTGCTCACCGCTCACTGCTTACCGCTCACCGCTTACTTTTTTTCAAAAGTCACTCTCCGAAGACCCCGGCTCATAGACATATTCATCGGCAGGCAATAACGTCGGATCACCCGGGAAAAGATACGGATCATAACCGATACAGCTCCGGTAGGAAGGATATTCCTGGACCCAATCTCCGATAAGCTTCTGATAAAATGTCTCGGACTCGTTAAGATTGGCTTCTTTTTTATCCGACTTACTGATACTGCGGGCAAACCAGGCCCGGTCATAATAATTGACCTTAAGAGCTGTCAGTTCGACCGCCCGGCTCACCTCCGGGTTTTTCAGTGAGTAGCTCTCCATCTGATTCCCATCCGCCAGGAGATCAATCTCCGTATCCGGGGTCAGCCAGTTTGCCTCCACCATCTCCGAAGTTTCCGCGTCCTGGTAGGGGCGGCCGTATTTCCGGCTCAAGATAATCTGGAAGAGGGTGTACTCCATCACACTCTCAGGTCTTACCACCTGATACGTTCCCCTCCGTAGTTTTCCATCCTCAAAGTGATAGGTGATCTTCACCGAAATCTTCCCCAGCAGTTCACCATCATAAACAAGTTCATCCGCGGGCGAACCGGCTACCAGACTCCCCGTCTTCTCCCCCTTCTCCACTTCCGCCTTGTCGGTCCCCCAGGCTGAACCCCGGAACCCCCCTCCCCCCTTATCCGCTTTATCAGCAGGTACTGATTGATGGCTGGAAGCACATCCCCATAACATCAGCGAGAAACCGCCGAGAAGAACAATAAAATATTTTTTCATGTTTGACCTCATAGATTTAGAACATAGCCCTCGCCTTCGGCTTGGGCAACCTTCCCTCTAAGGAAAGCAGGAAAATTTAAAATACTCTCCCCTCCTGCCTTCCTGCTTTCCTTAGGTTATTGAAGGTTATTAAGCAGTAAAGATATCAGAGTGGCATAGGGCATTACAATAATTTAAAACCCGGCCAGGAAGCAGAGGTATCCTACGGCCAATCCGAAGAGAAGATTGAATACCTTGATTGATAAAAAATCCTTAATACTGATCGAGAGGAGGGGGAGCATCCCGTGGCCATCCTGCACGATGGAACTGGTCAATAATATGGAGAACGGGATCAAGCCCCGAGAAAACAGGACCACAAAGATCAGATGAGGACCTGAATCCGGGATCAGGCCTATGACTGCGGCCGCCAGGAGAACCCAGGCTTGATTCTGCGAAACAATGCCGCCCAGATCCCAGTGCGCCTCCCCCAGGTTTATGACCAACAGAGCTCCCAGCGTCCAGAAGAATATTCTCGGGAGATGTTTCCGGGCATTATGCTCCCAGATATGGACCTCCAGGAAGTGATCGGGCACGGTAATAATAATAAGCAGGAGCAGGAGCAGAACCAGGCAGAGAGTTATTCTAATCCAGTCCCAGTCCGGAGGACCGATCTGTCCTGAGAATACCCCGGAGAGGAGAACCAGGCTGAGAAGGATCAGAGCCGCCCGCTGGAGAGTCAGTGACTTCAGATTGTCCTTAAAGCCATTCCAGGAGAGAAGCGTCCAATCCGGTCCGGTATGCACCTCAAGTTTATCACAGGTCTGACATGGTCTGAGATGAACCCGGGCCGCCATCTTATCGGCCAACCACCCGGCAATAATTCCCGCTCCAAATAGGAGAACGAATAGAAGGAGAGCCCGGCCCGGGAAGAGAGCCAGCATAACAAAAGCAGCATCTCCTGAGGTGGATACCATGGTAGCCACAATCGCACCGAAGGAGATGAAACCGTGGATATAGAGCGAAGCCGCCGCGAAGGCGCCCAGACATCCCGGGGTCGATCCCAGAAAGGAGCTCCCCAGGTATTGCCGGAGCGGCCGGCCCCGGACAAAATACTCCATCTTTCCCCGGGTAAAAACATTGAGATAGTCCACCGCCACCATCATGGCGAAGACAAACCCGGTGATCATCAAGGAATGCGGAAGGACATTAAGGATACCTTTGATGAGAACTTCGATGAACATGAGAAGAAAGTTATAAGTGCCTAAAGTGCGCTAAAAGAAAGTTATAAGTGCCTAAAGTGCGCTAAAGTGCCTAAAGTTGTCGCCAGGGTAAGGGGGATTGGAGTGCTGGAGTTATGGGGGCCTGGGGCCAGCCGGGGTTCAGCATCCCACCACTCCAATACTCCATTACTCCACAACTCCAATCTCCCACCACTCCAGCCCCCCCCACTCTATTTTACTTGCCCGTTAAACTTTATTATACAGAAAATATTTTGTGGCCCCCTTACACTCTTCCTTTATCAAACCATCATCCAGAAGATGTCCGAGATATTTTACTATTTCGTTACGATGAAGACCAAAGGTGGCGGAGAGGTCTTCTGATGTGGCCGGGCGCCTCTCCAGATAGGTCAGAATAGAGGTACGGATGTCCTTATCTTCCGCGTCCTCACGCTTCCCGCTGAATCCAGCCACTACCTCAACCGGGATCGAACTGATCCGGGATTGGAGAAAGATCCGGGCCTTCTCCAGTTCTTCCGGGCCTAAAGCCCCGACCCCTGACTCCGCCGGGGGACGGACCGCGGTATTCAACTGAACCTTATCCGGCTGAATCTCTCCTATCCGGCGGGCAATCGCCTCAAGCTCATCATCAGAGTCGTTAATCCCTTTTAAGAGCATCACCTCCAGCCATACCTGACCGGAGAAACCGGCGACAAAGTCCGAGATTCCCCGGACTAACCCATCAAGATCAAGTCCCGCGCAGGGACGGTTAATCAGCCGATAGATCTTCTCGGTCCCGGCATCCAGACTGGGAACAACCAGGTCAAGTTCCCATAATGCCTCTCGAACCTCCGGTCTGACAAGTGTGGTCCCATTGGTAAGCAGAGCGACCGGGATGGTCGTCAGTTTCTTTATCGCCGGAATCAAATCACCGATCCGGGAGTTAAGGGTCGGTTCCCCGGAACCGGAGAGAGTAATATAATCGATCCGACCGGGCTGCTGGAGAGTCTCTTCCAACTCCCGGAGAACCTTATCTATCTGAACGTATTCTCTCCTCTCCAGAGTCGTCCCCCCGCTCGCCCCCAGCTGGCAGTAGATACAGTTCAGGCTGCATACCTTATAAGGTATTATATCAACCCCCAGCGAAAACCCCAACCTCCGCGAAGGTACCGGCCCGAATATATAACGTTTCTCCATAATCTCCATTCCTTATCTGACAGAACAGGTCAAGCGTGTTTTGTCAGATAAGGGCATTTTGCTGGGTGAGTTTTTCCCAAATTTTGGTGATGGATTCTGTAACGGACCCATCGGAATACTCCACCACTGATAGGCCTTCCATCTGGGCATCGGTTACTACCCGATCATAGGGGATCTTTCCTATTAGCTCTGCCTGGTACTCGCCGGCCATCGAGATAATCTCTTCGGCCATCTCCTGGTTGAGATCATATTTATTGATGACCACGCCGGAGGGCACACGGAAATGACGGGTCAGATCAAGAATCCGCTTCAGGTCGTGGACTCCGGAGACGGTGGGTTCGGTTACGATCAAGGCATAGGCGGCTCCGGTCAGAGAAGCGATAACCGGACATCCGGTCCCGGGAGATCCGTCTATGATCACTTTGCCCCATAATTTCTCCATGGCCAGATCAACCGCTTTCTCCCGAATCACGGTTACCAGGCGCCCCGAGTTCTCTTCGGCGATACCCAGCTTGGCATGGGTCATCGGCTGGTCGAACCGGGTCCGGGAGACAAACCATTCCCCGTTAATAGCCGGCTCGGTGAGAACCGCCTCCACCGGGCAGACCAACGCGCAGACCCCGCACCCCTCGCAGGATAACGGGTCAATCCGATAAGTAATACTCTCCCCCTCTTCTCCATCTTTATCAATCGCGTTAAAACGGCACTCTTCAAAACACCGGCCGCAGCTAACACACCGATCCTGATCGATCTTGGCGACCACACCCCCGCTGAAGAATCCCCTCTCTCTAACCTCCGGCTTTAAAATCAAATGAAGATCAGCCGCGTCCACATCGCAATCCGATATCACACACTTATCGGCCAATGCCGCGAAGGAAGCCGTCAGGGAAGTTTTTCCAGTTCCGCCCTTGCCGCTGATCACCACCAGTTCGCGGGGTCGGGGAACATCAGATGGTTGATATAGTTCCGGCAGGGACGGGGATGGATCTACCGAGGCATCGATCTCCGGCACGGGTTTCACCCCTCTCTCCTCAGCGGCCACACGCTTGATCCTGACAATAATCTTCTCAAAGAGAGGACGATATTTGGGTAGTTCATCCACCACAAGTCCACCGGAAGAATAGACTTCCGCGATCGCCCGATCATCAGGGATCTCCCCGATAACATCAAGTTCCGCCTCCCGGCAATACTCCTGAAGAGAATTGTCACGATACTCGGCCCGATTAACCAGGACTACCGGTTCCTGACCAATCTTTCGGCACATCTCCACCGCCAGTTTTAGATCATTTATTCCGAACGGAGTGGGGTCGGTTACCAGAACAACCAGATCAGCATCCACAGCCGTCTCCACAGCTGAACAGGCGGTCCCGGGCGGGGAGTCATTGATGGTGATATCCGATCCGGAAAACTCCTTGACCCGGGCGATCAGGCGGGGGGACATCCCCCCCTCTCCGGTCTCCAAAAGCGCGTAATGATAATCCATCACCGCGCCATCATCTCGAGAAAAAGGACGAGAACCATGGGAAAGTTGACCGATCTTCTTTACTTTTTCGATAATGGCATCCTCAGAACAAACAATAGTACAGGCACCGCAGACATGGCAGAGTCCGGGAAAAATTATAACCTCTTTCGGGGTCACCGCTATCGCATTGTAGGTACAGGCTTTCGCGCAGAGTCCGCATTTTGTACACTTATCGGGATCGGTCCCGACCGGAGAAAGAATCTCAATCTCCTCCTCCTTCTCTATCCGGGGTTTTAAAAAGAGATGCCCGTTGGGCGCCTCAACGTCGCAATCCAGATAGGTAACCTCCCGACCAGCGGCCGACCAGATCGCGGCCAGATTGGTCGCGACCAATGTCTTTCCAGTCCCTCCTTTGCCGGAGGCAATCGTTATATTCATAGTGACTTCATATCTTCTGCCAGACCGAACTGATCTTGCCGGCCATTGTTAACGGTTTATCGGATCGGTCATCAATCTTGATACTGGTGACCACCCGCTTGACCTCCGGGCTGAAAGTCACCCGGTGCATCTCTTTGGCCAGATCAAGGATAACATCCAGGTCTCCCTCAATGACTGTCCCCATCGGAGTCAGCTCGTACTTAATCCCATGCGCGCTCTTAAGGACTCTTAACGCATCGGCAACAAAATGACTGACCGAAGGACTTTTGGTCCCCAGAGGAACAACACTGACTTCTATCATAGCCATGGTTTTAGACCTCCTTTTGGAAATAAGTTATAAGTGCCTAAAGTGCGCTTAAGTGCCTAAAGTTGTCGCTTCACCCGGAAAATGCCAGGCGAAAGCACAACTTTAGGCACTTATAACTTTGCACCTTATATATAAGGTGTAATCTTGGTGACCAGGACATCCTTCGGGGCCACCCCTACCTGCTGGTCTACCATCTCACCGCCCTTGAAAACCATCAGCGTGGGGATGGCCCGGATGCCGTACTGGCGCGAAACACCGGGAGCCTCATCAACATTTATTTTGCAGACCTTGAGTTTTCCCGCGTAGTCTTCGGCCAGTTCCTCCACGATCGGAGCAACCATGTTACAGGGACCGCACCAGGGAGCCCAGAAATCAATCAATACGGGCAGTTCGGAATTTATAACCTCGGCTTCAAAATTAGCGTCATTAATAATAATCTCCATTTTTCTGCTCCTTTTTTAAGATTTTTCTCCGAAAAATCTTAACTTTTTGAAATTTAACAGATATCCTTGATTGTAACTACTGATTGATCCGGGAGATTAACTCTCTGTTCTCCGGAAGTTAATTGCGTTTCAATATTGCTCAACCCTTTCTCGCTCGCACTCTTCTCCAGTTGACTCAATTCATTTCTTTCCTTATCCAGGGCATAAACCCTCCCCCTCTCTCCCACCACCTGAGCGGCCGGGATGCTGTAATGGCCTAAACCGCAACCAAAGTCGAGCACCCGATCTCCGGGTTTAAGCCCTATTTTCTCTAATAAATTCGCTCCGGCGGCGTCCAGCCATATTTCAAGATCGGAGTTCATCTCTTCTGAAAGATTGCTTCGTCACTTCCTGCGCTAAGTTCTTAAAATGGGCAGGTCCCGGTGGAACAGGTTGGGCAGGAGCTGAGAGCGCTCGACCCGGAAGATCCGCCCACGCTGAAACCCGACATTTTTTTCTTCACCTTCTTACTCCCGCAAACCGGGCACTTTCTCTCCACCTTCTCCGCGGTCATCCCTTCTAAAAGATCAAAGGTTTTGTCACACTTCTCACATTGATAACTATAAATAGGCATGGTTTGTTCTCCTGAAATACATTTACTTTTATTAATTGTTCCGGTAGGTCCGACCAATCAGATGTGTCGGACAGGTCGGACTATTTGGCGGCGGCGGTTAGTATTCCACCAGCAGATTCCGCACACTTAACGCCGCCACTGTTCCTTCGCCGCAGGCGGCGGAGATCTGACGGACATTGCCGGACCGAACATCGCCGGCCGCGAAGATAGCCGGCACCGAGGACCGCATATTCACATCGGTCTTGATAAATCCTCCCTCATCCATCTCCACCACTCCCTGTAGAAATTCCGTATTCGGCTCAACTCCAACAAAGATGAATACCCCCTCAACTTCAATCAATTCATCCTGACCGGTTTCCTTATTCTTAATGGTTATCGACTCCACATCCTTATTACCATTTATGGAGACCGGCAACGAATTCATAACAAAGTTCACCTTATCGTTCTTCTCCAGTTCACCCACCACATACTTCTCTCCCCGGAATTTATCCCTCCGATGAATCAGGTATACCCGGGAGACAAACTTGGTTAAGAATAACGCCTCCTCCAGCGCGGCGTTGCCCCCTCCGATAACCGCCACAATTCTATCCCGGAAGAGCGGACCGTCACAGGTCGCACAATATGAGACCCCCTTCCCCAGAAATTCTTTCTCCCCGGGAACACCCAATTCCCGTACCCGGCTGCCGGGGGAAACTATCAGGCTCCGGGTCTTATAAACTTCCTTCGCGGTCTCAACCGAAATCATCTCTCCGGAGGGATCGACGCTCTTCACCTCTTCCAGTTCCCTGATCCCCACACCAAATTTCTGGGCCTGTTCTTTCATCCGGGCGCCCAGTTCCATCCCATTAATCCCTTCGGGGAAACCGGGGTAATTCTCGATAACCCCGGTCATATTCAGCCAGCCGCCGCAGAGCATCTTATCCAGAAGCAAAGTGCGAAGATTCTCCCGACCGGTATATATCCCCGAGGTCAACCCCCCCGGACCGCCCCCAATAATTATCACATCGTAAATTCTATCACTCATTTTCTCCCCTCATGTTTTTACCTGCTTGAGAGTTCGACAGAGAGTATCCATCGTCTTCGGGTCCTTCAAATAATAGCAGCGATTCTTCCCTTCAGTCCGGAAGTCAACAATACCCGCCCAGCGGAGGACCGAGAGATGCTGCGAGATATTGGCCTGCCGGGCCTGAAGTCGGCCTTCAATATCTCCCACGCACCTTTCTTCCTTGAGAAGTTCCGCCACTATCATCAACCGGGTTTTATGGCATAAGGCTTTTAAGACCCGGCTCTCATTGTCAAATTCATGCTTCAATATGGGGGGCAATATATTCTAATAATTGAATATGTCAACAATTAAATTTGACAGAAATTACTGATTTGAATTCCCCAGTTTATCCCCAGCATGGGATGAACAAAGCCCCCTCCCCCCAGAGCTAATGCGGGATTCCTTTTATGTGCAGAAGAAGGTGATCCCGGTCTTCCGATCTGTTTAACCAGCCGTAACCGGCATCGGCTTTGGAGTCCAGGTCTTGAAGATACGGCTTGAGATCCAGCAGGGGCGTACCGTTAAAGACATCCAGACCGGAAACAAAAAGTTTATTCCCCTGCCGGCTCTTCAGCCGGACCACGCTCAAACCGAGAGGATTGGGACGGTGGGAGGAACGGGAAGCAAATAAGCCCACTACCTGATCGGTCCGGGGCGGCCGGGTTTTTAGAGAGATCTCCCCCGGGGACCGGTGGAGATAATAAATCACATAAATATAACGGAACTCCTCCAACCGGTTCAGCCCGGCTTCGTAAGCCGGATCAACTTCAATGACAAACTCCCCCTCATCATTCTCCCGGGGCTGATAAGGAGCGAAATTTGAGTACGGGGTATGAATGGTCCCGATTTTTCTCAAATCATAATACCCGGGGATATCTTCCGCCCCCGCGGAAGGGGATATTTCCGCCCCTCTCTCCCGATCCGAAAATTTCTCCAGAGCAGACTCCAGATGCCGGTCCATCCTCAAGGCCAGGGCAACAGCTTTTCGCAATTCCTGAGCGCTATCCTCCCATCCCCCCTCTTCCATTCGCTGAATCCAACGCTCCAGTTCAGAGGTATGCTCCCGGTTATGCCTGATCCAGTAATTAAGGAGACCGCGGAACCTTTCCTCCCCCCTATCTTTAATTTTACTTTCCGCCTTTTTATTCACGGTCCAATATCACGTAATTATCCATAAGATCAATTTCCCGGACAAAACAATTTTCAAACTCCCGGCTTTCACCGAAGAGATCACGGATCATCACGGATTTTCCTCTCCTCTCAATCTTAGCTACTTCCTCGCCCAACAACTTCCTCTCCTCCCGTTGACCCAGATAAACTTTTGACAGGCACATTATTATTCTCCTTTATTATGTCATTTTTTATACTCTTTCTCTCCCGCGCAAATTGGAACTTCCAGCCAGTTTTCCGGAGGGGTTAAAGGACAGGCATAATCATTGCTGTAGGCGCACCAGGAGATCGGAAGAGCGTCGTGTAGGGAAAGAGTGTAGATC
>CAKZYZ010000015.1 GCA_937885075.1 uncultured bacterium
GTAAGACCCCCTGGGCAAGGAAAAAAGTTGAGGATTTATACATAGATACGATAGGGAATGAGGGGCTCAGGGTCAAGGGCTCCGGGAATGTAAGCTTTCAGTAAACCCCGTCGCCCCGTGTTCGTAGCGGCGACCTTCACCATCGTGTGGCAGCCTAAAGGCAGCCGCTACGAGAGGACGGGGTTCACTGAAACCTTACCAACAAGATTAAACTTGTTTTTCAAGAAACCTTCGTGACCTTCGTGTACTTCGTGGTTTAAATTCGTTTTTTTAGCAGAGTATATTATGAGTGAAATAGTGATTAAGGCGGTTGGGCTTTACAAGGACTACTTCGGATTTGAGGCGGTGAAGGGGATTGACTTTGAGGTGAGGAGAGCGGAATGCTTCGGCATTCTCGGGCCCAATGGCGCCGGCAAGACTACTACGATGAACATGGTTCAGGGGCGCAGTCCGCTCTCCGGAGGGGAGCTCAGGGTATTCGGGCTGGATGTCGGCAAGAACCCCCGGCGGATAAAAGCCCGGATGGGAGTGGTTCCTCAGGAGAACAATCTGGACCCGGATCTGAGCGTGATTGAGAACCTTCGTGTCTATGCCCGGTATTTCGATATCCCCAAAAAGCCGGCGCTCCGGAAAGCGGAAGAGCTGCTGGAGTTTATCTCTCTTCTGGAGAAGAAAGACGAGAAGATAACCAGTCTCTCCGGCGGGATGAAGCGGCGTCTGCTCCTCGCCCGGGCGCTGGTCAATGATCCGGAGCTGATTATTCTCGACGAGCCGACCACGGGGCTTGATCCCCAGGCCCGGCACCTGGTCTGGCAGAAGCTCCGGGGACTTAAGGCGGGACGAACATTGGCCCTTACAACACACAACATGGCCGAGGCGGCGCAGCTCTGCGACCGGTTGGTCATCATGGATAACGGGAAAATACTGGACGAAGGAACGCCGCGGGAGCTTCTCAAAAGACATGTTCGCGGCAGTGTCTTTGAGTTTACCGTCGGCATGGAAGGGACCGATGATCTGTTAGCGTGTTTGAATACGATTGACCACGAGTCCGAGACCTCCGGCGACACCATCTTCATATATACTGACGAGGCCGAAGCGGTGCTGAGAGAGATCTCGAGTTTTACCAGGGTGGGTTTTGTTCACCGGCAGGCCACACTGGAGGATGTCTTCCTCAAACTGACCGGAAGGGAGCTGCGGGAATGATTGAGCTATTGACACCGCCCCGGGTCGGGCGCCGGGCTTTCAAGGTCTGGCAGCGGAATCGGGATACCTGGTTGAAGTTCTACAAGGCGAGTCTGGTGGGTAATCTGGCCGAGCCGATCCTCTTTCTCCTGGCGTTCGGCCTCGGACTCTCCCAATTCATATCTGATATCGAAGGGGTCCCCTATATCAAATATATCGCTCCGGGTCTCATGGTGGCGGCGGTGATGAACGCGTCAACAATGGAGTGCATCTTCGGGGCCTTCACCCGGATGAGCGCTCAGAAGACGTATGACGCGATTATGGTGACCCCGGTGAATATCGAGGAGGTCGCGGCGGGCGAGATACTCTGGGGAGCGAGCAAAGGCTTTTTTTCGGCGATTGTCATCATGGCCGTCCTGATCCCGTGGGGGTTGGTCAGTTCGCCCTGGCTTCTGCTCTGTCCGCTGCTGTTTCTTGTCGAGGGGCTGATGTTCGCCTCTCTCGCCCTGATTGTCACGGCCTTTTCCCCCTCTTATGACTACTTTGCCTATTACTTCAGCCTGGTGGTATCTCCCATGTTCTTTTTCTCGGGGGTCTTCTTCCCCCTCTCGGCGCTCCCGGCCTGGGTTCGGACGGTCTCGTGGTTCATGCCCCTCACGCACGCGGTGAATCTATCGAGAGGATTTTCCACGGGGGATCTTTCCGCTTCCCTGCTGCTGGATGCCGCCTGGATGGTGGTATTCACCCTGCTCGCCGCCTGGTTGGCCATAAAGCTGATCAAGAGAAGGCTGATTAAATAGAGCTAGACCTTACTCGAAAAGCCTTTTAAACCACGAAGAACACGAAGTTCACGAAGGAATTTGAAGAAACAAAGGAAAATTCCATAGTTTTCTTTGTTTTTCTTCGTTTTCTTCGTGACCTTCGTGGTGAATATTTAGTTTTTTAGCACAGAATGTTAAAAATACCTTTTCGAGTACGGCCTAGTTAGGCAGGACTG
>CAKZYZ010000016.1 GCA_937885075.1 uncultured bacterium
TTCTTTTTTTTTTAATGATACGGCGACCACCGAGATCTACACTCTTTCCCTACACGACGCTCTTCCGATCTAGAACAAACTCTCTATCATAGGTGCGGCGAGGTAAAACATATCATTTACGGCAAGAATTGATTGAACAAGATTATGCTTGCGCAGTGCAAAGTTGCCAGGCGAAGCATTGACTTGGAGAGCTTTATTGTGGAGTTGTATCCCGAAGCCGTTGAGCGTCATATTTAGTAGAGCTTGTCGCTTTGGACTCTGGAGTTTACAGCCGCTCTGTTCCAAATCATTAATTGTGTAAGCGTCATCAGTGAGCAGATATCCATTATTTTCTTTCTTGGCGTAAATCTGAATATAATCATTATGCCGATCAAGATATGGGGTTGTAATTTCTATCCAATCATCTAACTGGCGTAATTGGGTTTTATCTTTAAGCCATACTAAATATTGGTCGAGTAGTTTTTGGATATCTTTGATCATATGAACAACCCCTTTTCAATAAATGGTGGCTCAGTTATATTGCAATACTGAATAAAATCTTCAAACATTTTCCAGCGGTCATTGATGTCGGTGAAGTGAGAAGTTGGAACTGGTATAGCCCATTTGTGGCCGTAGCCTTCTTTATAAATATGAAGATGTGGGCAGGGGATCTCCTCATCATCTGGATTTCGATGAGGTGCCCCACCAAAATCGAGTCTTACAAGTACAATCACTTGATGCGCCCGATTCTGGTATTTTCCTTTCCGCAAGTCAATCCTGCCTCGGCTGATATCAAGTAGAAAGTGTTTTCGCTTGTCTGCTGAATGAAGCGATATGGTCAGATTTTCACCTTGCCCAGGAAAAAGATAACGATTATTGTCGGCACGATATTTCTCTATTGCTATAAGCGCATTCGCTTCATCTTGAGTCAGTTCTATTTCAGCCATATGGTCGTCCCCCTTAGTATCCGCATTTTGAAGTTGTGTACACTTTACTCCGACCCCCCATCTCAACTCAAGTTTTACCCTGCCTATTTATTTTTATCTTCTTGGAGCACCCAATTTTCTCTCGTTGCCTTAAGTATCTTGGCAGAATATTGCAGGTCGTCAAAATACTGAGCTTCCGCAGTTTTTTCCGCTTCCAGCCGTCGCCGGTCTGTAAAAGCGGCATATTGTTCCTCCGACCAGCAAAGAGCATCTTCATGGCTTATTGAACCGGCATGCGTCAGTACAGGCAATTCCGTGTCCCGGAGGAACTTGTCGAGGAAGGTTTCCCAGTCCTGCATCCTGATATTCTGTCGCCTCTGAGCTCGGAACTCAGCCTGATCCAGAAACATCACCGTGATCCTATTCAGTGTGTCGATCTCCCGGGCGTTCAGGTAGTTCTTTGCCGTTGTCACATCGCGCTTGAGCACCCGGCCGCCTTTCCAGGAGGTCAGGCCCATATTGGCTTTCTTGGCGTCAGCGCGCTTGCGTACAATCTCCGCCGCTGTCATACTCGTGGCACCATAGTGCATCTTGTTCTGCATGGTGGCGAAGAATACCAGGGTTTCCTCCTCTCCTTCCCGATAGTCGCAGGCCAGCGCAAAGATCTCCCTTATCCGCTGATAGACGCGCGCTTCACTGGCGCGGATCTCGCGGATGCGGGCCAGCAGTTCATCGAAATAGTCCACCAGACCGCCACCGCCCTTGAGCCTCTCATCGTCCAGGGCGAATCCTTTGACAAGGTACTCATGCAACCGCTCTGTCGCCCATTGGCGAAACTGTACCCCGCGCGGTGAGCGTACCCGGTAGCCGATGGAGAGGATCATGTCGAGGTTGTAGTGCTTCAGACGGCGATGAACCGTGCGCTTTCCTTCAGTTCTAACTTGTAAGTAATCCTTACAAGTTGCCGTTTCAAAGAGTTCTCCATCTTTATAGATTGCTTTGATATGGATGGTTATATTTTGGGGCGACGTTTGGAAAAGCTCGGACAACATTGCTTGTGTTAGCCAAACCGTCTCGTTTTCAAGTCTTACCAGGATGCGATTTTGTCCATCTTCAGTCTGATAGACGATCATTTCTCCGCCCGGTTTCTTCTGCTGTTCGCTCATTCCGTCACCTCCGCCAGCATGTCGGCGATCTCCTTCTCAATCTTTTTAAGGTCGGCCTCGATCTCATCCAGCGGGCGGGGAGGGGTGTATTGGTAGAAGTAGCGGTTGAAGTTGATCTCGTAGCCGATCTTGGTCTTGCTCTGATCAATCCAGGCATCCGGCACGTGAGGGAGTACCTCACGTTTCATATACTTGTCTATATCTTCCTTCAGGGGTACGTTTTCATAATCGCGCAACTCCGGATCGGGTTCCGGATTCCCTTTAGCATCAAGGCAGAGATCCGCCGTCTCGTCCCGCTCAGATAGGGCCTTGAGAATGACTTTGAAGAGCGTAGCCGGGACCTTAATCCCGGATTCCTTAAAGGCAGTCTTCATCATTCCCACGAATGCGTCGCGGTTCTTGATTATGCCCTGGGGCGCAAGACCATACAATGCGGAGAGAATCGTTTTCTGGAGTTTCTGCCCCTCAGCGATTTCGGTCTGGGCGACTTGGGAGTTTTTGCGTTTCTTGCTGGTAGCCAGCCTGGCAAAGGCATTGGCTTCTTCAATCTGCGATATTCGCTCTTTGTCCACGGCGAAATTGAGCTGCAAGGAGCGCTCTACTGTAATGCGTCTATAACCAAAATCTTCGTTGTCGAAGATCCGCACCTGCTCGTCGTCTACCAATTTTCCATAAAGTCTGGTGATCTCATCGCGTTGGTCGGCGCAGATCTCGTGGCGCTTATTGCCGAGACTTTTTCGCATCTTCTTGAAGAATTTCGTGCCGTCCACGAGCTGAATCTTACCCTTGCGGCTTGGCTCCTTACGGTTAGTGAGGATCCAAAGATAGGTCGAGATGCCGGTATTGTAGAAAAGTTGATTAGGCAAGGCGACGATTGCTTCAAGCCAGTCGTTCTCGATGATCCAGCGGCGGATTTCGCTCTCGCCCGAACCGGCCGCCCCCGTAAAAAGAGGCGATCCGTTGAAGACGATGGCCAGGCGTGTGCCGCCTTCCTTGGGGTTCTTCACCTTGCTGATCATGTGCTGGAGGAAGAGGAGGGAGCCGTCGTTGATACGCGGTAGTCCCGCGCCAAACCGCCCGCCGAACCCCTGTTCCTCATGCTCGCGTCTGATTAAGTCGGCCTCCGGTTTCCACTCCACACCGAAGGGAGGATTGGCCAACATGTAGTCGAAATTATGGCGAGGAAAACGGTCATCGGAGAAACTGTCGCCGTAGGCAATGTGCTCGATCTCCTGCCCTTTGATCATCATGTCTGACCCGCATATGGCGTAGGCCTGGGCGTTATAGTCTTGTCCGAATACCTCCAGCCGGGCGTCGGGGTTCAGTTCCCGTAAATATCCCTCGGCGCCGGACAACATGCCGCCGGTCCCGCAGGCCGGGTCGTACAAAGTCTTGATAATCCCCCTGGTGGTCAGTATATCGCTGTCGGGCATAAAGATGAGGTTTACCATCAGGCGGATAACTTCGCGCGGGGTAAAGTGATCGCCTGCCTCCTCGTTTGATGCCTCATTGAAACGTCGGATGAGTTCTTCGAAGATATATCCCATCTCAATATTCGACACGGCGTCCGGGTGGAGGTCGATCGCGCGGAATTTGGAGACCACAAGATAGAGGCGGTCGGCCTTGTCGAGCTTGGCGATCTGTTCTTCGAAGCCGAAGTGCTCTATAATTTCACGGGCATGACGTGAGAACCCCTTGATGTAGTTAGTCAAGTTCGCGGCGATATTGTTCGGATCGCCTTTGAGCTTTTCGAAGGTGTAGCGGCTGGTGTTGTAAAAAGGAACCCCTGTGACCCGGCAAAGAATCGAATCGACTTTTTTGATTTTGCCACCCTTGAGTTTCTTCAGCCGTTCAAGGACTGCCTCTTTTGTGGGCTCCAGCACACAGTCGATCCGGCGCAGGACGGTCAGGGGGAGCATGATGTCTTTATACTGATTCGGGCGGTATGGACCACGGAGAAGATCTGCTACCGACCAGATGAAGCTAATATTTTCGTTAAAATTATTCATATCTATCTTAATCCTGGTGTGGGTCAGTGGAATCAATTATCTCATTGGAGTAATCTGCAATACGGAAATATAATATAACAGTTGCCATCCCGCATGTAAGCAAAAACCTTATGGAAAGGAGTTTTAAATATATATATTATGCGCGGTATATATTTTCTGCTATGTTAAATTAGCTAAGCAGTCGTTTTATCCATAAGCTTAAGTCGGCAGAAAAGATTGACGGATAATATGAAAGAGAAAAAACATAGATCG
>CAKZYZ010000017.1 GCA_937885075.1 uncultured bacterium
GAAGAGAAATGAACGGAAAGAGAAGAAAAAAAGAAGAGAAAAGAAGAAGAAAATATAAAGAGATATAGTGATTTTTTTTTTAATGATACGGCGACCACCGAGATCTACACTCTTTCCCTACACGACGCTCTTCCGATCTCCCAGGACCTCACTTTCCATGACCAGAAATCTTATCTTAAAATAGGGAGAGGCAATACAATCCGGGAAGGGGTTTCGATTCATCGCGGCTCTATGGAAGGTTCCGCCACGGTGATTGGAGATAATAATTTTATTATGGGATATTCCCATATTGCCCATGACTGTGTGATCGGCGATGAAGTTGTCATAGCCAATGGAGCGTTACTGGCGGGGCATGTTCACATCGATGATCAGGCATTTATATCGGGTAATGTGGTCATCCATCAGTTCTGTGAGATAGGGCGGTTGGCTATGCTCTCGGGTGTCGCCCGGGTCAGCAAAGGGGTTCCTCCCTTTATGACGGCCGCGGAGAGGAATTCAGTAGTTGGTCTTAATGTAGTTGGACTGAAAAGGGCCGGCTTCACTCCGGATGAACGGGTTAAGATTAAGCGGGCCTTTAAACTGCTTTATCATTCCGGGCTTAACGTGAAACAGGCAGTTGAAGAAATCAAGCGGGAAGAACTGGGCCCGGGCGCCGAGGAGATCCTTAGCTTCATAGCCCGGTCCAATCGGGGGATATGCGGAGCGGCTTGACAGGATATCAGGGGATCAGGGGATCAGGAGATCAGGATATCAGGATATCAGGGTATCAGGAGATCAGGTTGGCCTCGCTGGGGACCTGATAACCTGATACCCTGATTCTCTGATATCCTGTCAATCTGATAACCTATTTTAAGGAGAAAACTATGTATCGATTGATTAGTTTATTCGGAATGCTGGTTCTGGTGGGAATCGCTTTTTTGATGTCCAATAATAAGAAGAAGATCAGCGTCCGGATTCTGATTCTGGGGATCGCGCTTCAGGTCCTCTTCGCCCTGGTTATCCTGCCGAGCAGTCCCTTCAATTTGCTGATAAAAAATGTCTTCAGTATTGAATGGACTCCGGGCGAGGTTTTCTTCGCGGCCATGAACGACGCGGTGATGAAGTTATTGAGTTTCGCGGAAGAAGGATCCCGCTTTGTCTTCGGGAACCTGGTCCAGAACTCGGTACCGGTTCTGATGCCCTCCGGAGCGGAAGGAGTGGGGGCGCTGAAGGCGGTTCCGGGGATGGTGGCGGTGACCGGGGCTTACTTTGCCTTCAATGTTCTGCCCACAATCATCTTCTTCTCCGCCCTGATGGCGGTTCTCTATTACCTGGGAATCATGGAACGGGTGGTCTCTCTCTTCTCCCGGGTGATGGAGAGATTCTTAAAGACCAGCGGGGCGGAGACCCTCTCGGCTTCGGCCAATATCTTCGTGGGTCAGACCGAGGCCCCCCTGGTGGTAAAGCCTTTTATCAATGACATGACCATCTCGGAGCTGATGGTGGTGATGGTGGGGGGGTTTGCCACGGTGGCGGGGGGGGTGATGGCCGCTTATGTGGGTATGCTGAAAGATTACTTCCCCGATATCGCCGGTCACCTGATCTCGGCCAGTATCATGTCGGCTCCGGCCGGAATCGTGATGGCCAAACTTATGTATCCCGAGACGGAGAAACCCAAGACCATGGGGGGGTTGAAGATCAAGCTCCCCAAGACCAATGTCAATATCATCGACGCGGCGGCCAGCGGGGCCGGGACCGGTCTTACCCTGGCCCTCAATGTCGGGGCGATGCTGCTGGCCTTTGTCGCCCTGATCAGTCTGGTCAACTTCGGGGTGGAATGGCTGGGCTATCTGCTGGACTGGATCTTCGGGATGACATCCGGTTTGAGTCTCTCCAAACTTCTGGGCTGGGGTTTCTCCCCCTTAGCCTGGCTGATGGGAGTCCCCTGGTCGGACTGCATGGTGGTGGGGAGACTGCTGGGAGAGAAGATGGCCATCAATGAGTTCGTGGCTTACGCCAGCCTTGCCAATCTTCTCGCCGAAGGCGTAAAGCTTCATCCTCGCAGTATCGTGATCGCCACCTACGCGCTCTGCGGTTTCGCCAACTTCAGCTCGATCGCCATCCAGATCGGGGGATTGGGGGGGATCGCCCCCAAGCGCCGCCACGACCTGGCCCGGATCGGATTCAAGGCCATGATCGGCGGCACCCTGGCCGCTTTCATGACCGGGACCATCGCGGGGATATTCCTATAAATTAGCGCTTTGCGCTAATTTAGTTTTGAACCAGGATCAATCTGAGTACGTCAGATTATCGTATATAGATAATCCAACAAATTTTTTGGTAACTTGCTGCCGCAGAAGTTCAATAGCACTCGTAGCGGCGACCTTCAGGTCGCCACCAGTGGCTCAGTGTGGTGGGTTGCTGCAAGGTCAGCGCCGCAGGAGATAATTTATGTGAAAAAGGGAATGATCCGGCTTCTGATCTCCCTCTGGCTGTTGCTCTTTTTTCTCGCCGATCCGGGAGGAAAAGTTAGAGGTGAGGAAGAATCTTCAATCCCGGTCCGTTTCCTGCAGAACAAAGAAATTTCACTGGATCTTTATCCCTCCGGATTTCAGTCGGCCGTGGTTTTAACCGGCACCGGGATTGATGGAGGGAAAGACCTTTATCCGCTCAAACGCCTGGTTTTTCTGTTAGCGAACCAGGGAGTCAGGGGAACGGTTTTTGTCTCTGTCGGGGATACCTTTCGGAAGAAGATCGCGCAAAATCAACACTGGGTGAAATTACTGGCGGAACTTTCTTCTAATGATTTTGAAATCGCCCAGAATGGTTCTTTTGTATCCGGAAGAGTGGGGAGTAAGAAAATATTTGAAGCTGACCCCGTCGGCGCTCCGCTTCCTCCCCCCCCCGGGATAGATAAAATTAAAGCAGGCCGCGAGTTCCTGATATCTCTGGGCCTGGAACCGGAGGGTTATCGGGGGTATAATTTGTCTGCGGCCGATCCTATCATCCCGCTTCTGGATAAGATGGGTTATCTCTATTACTGCTGCGGGTCTGCTTCCGGACCGGCAGCCCGAACGGCTCCGGAACCGGATACTGAAAACATTTATATGTACCCCGAACATACTTCCGGACTTCGGATTCTGAAATTTATCGAACGCTTCGATCCGACCATTGATCTTAAAAAGGCCCGGCAGTTATCTGGAGAAATCAGCCGTAAGTCAGGGGTTTTCATCTGTAATATTTATTTGCCCGATCTGATCGAAGAAGCAAAACTAAATGAATTAAGGCAGTTCATAACTTACCTGAAAGAAAAAAATACCTGGATCTGTTCTCTTAGGGAATTAAGCGCGTGGTGGAATGTCCGGGAAAAAGTTGAGATCAAAGCCAGTTGGAATGACAATACTCTAATTATGGTCTATGATAATCCTACCAAAGTTTTGCTGAAAAACGCTCGTTTGAATTTTAAGGCATTGGAGAGCCCGGCCCGCTATTACCGGGTGGAAGATCGGAATGGAGTTATGGCTTCACAGGGAATTATACCGGATAGCCGGTCTATAAATGTGACTTTGTTCCCGGCCCAACCCGGTAGTTAATGTCGGTGATCCTAAATCCTAAACAAAGAAATCCTAAATAATGTTTTAGTGTAGATGAAAGCAAGTATGATAAATCTTTTAGTTTTTGTATTGTTGCCGGGCTTTGCTTTCGCGTCGGAATTACCATCCCCGGAGTATAGAAATATCGCACCCGGAGTATGGTATGGAGAGGTAAAGGAGAAAGACCCCCCGATCGTTTATCACGTTATCAAGGTTGACACTGGTGCCGATAAAGTGGAGATACGACCGCTTCGTCCCCGGGATGACGAAACTCTGGGGCAGGTCGCGGCCAGGATTGATTCAGAAGAGGTTCATATGCTGGGAGCTATAACCGCTGACTATTATCACTACCTGAGAGACTATAAACTTGTCATACCATGGGGTATCCTGGTTCAAGAGGGGGAATTGCTCTTTTCTCCCGGCGGAAAATCAGCGCTCTGCAGTGAAACGAGTGGTTTATTTTATATTTCGGTGCCGACTATGAAAGCCCTTATCCGGAATAGTCCGGCTACCCCGGGGGTCAGGATAACCGCGGTGAACCGTCAGATTAAATCCCGGGAAAATAAATGTGGGATATATAATTCCAGATGGGGAGATGTTGCACCGGAGATTTCTGAAGGTTACGCGGTTACCGTGACCGGAGATCCGGAATTTCGTATTGACCGGACGGGCCAGGGTACGATTACCGGGATCAGCCGTCTCCCGGTTAAAGTTCCTATTCCCGAGGATGGTTTTATCATGATTATGGAAAAACTGCCTCCTTCCGATCAACTGGATCTGAAGTTGGGGAGTCAGGTTATGCTGGATATTGAGGTATCTTCTTCCCCCGAAAACGCGGTCGGGGGAGGACCGCGGATATTGCGTAATGGAAAAATCAGTATTGAATTGACCCGGGAAAATTTTGGTTCCGGTCACGCTTTCTATATTAAAAGTTCGCGCCACCCCCGGAGCGCGGTGGGTATAAACCCGGATTGGAAGATGCTGTTTTTAGTTGTGGTTGAAGGCAGGTCGGACCGGAGTCAGGGTATGAACTTGAGGGAATTGTCCCGTTTGCTCATCTCCCTCGGTGCGACCGAGGCGATGGCTTTTGATGGAGGGCGTTCAGTCAGTATGTATGTTGATGGGAAAGAGGCAGTAAAAGGGGATCGGCAGATCGCTGACGCCCTGGGAGTTTTCCAAATTATAAAATGATGACTTTCTGGCGCAGGCTGACATTTTTCGGGCTGATTATTTTCGCGATTACTTTTTTTCTGCCCCCGGAGTTTTATAATTCTCCTCTGGGCCGCTTTCGCTGGTCTTTTGATTCCATCTTCCTGGCTGAGAGCCCCGGTGAATCCCTGGCCTTTCTCGGGATCTGCCTGGTGATCGCTTCCCCTTATCTCTGGGCTTTAATAACCGCTTTCTTTTTTCTCGGGCGTTTTCCGGGCCGATGGGCGGTCCGGAGCCAATTTATATGCCATCTGCTCGGGGGAATTCCGCTGGCCTCCCTCGGCCTGACCCTGATCCTGCTCCAGGCCGAATTACCGCCGCCGCGGGTTCAATGGATAGCAGTATTGACACCCGCTGTTTTTATAATTTTCCTCCTGGCAGCTACAAGACTGGTGAAAATCCCACACCGTTTCTCAGTACTCTCCGCCATCGCGTTGCTGTTATTCATCCCCCTCCAGTTTGTTTTATATTATTATGTGCAACTCGATGGCGGGGCCGGATGGGGATATTTAATGGGAGGGTTGGGCGCCCTGGTTGGTCTGATTGGTAGTTTTTCTCTTATTTTTTCTGAGAAAAACTAATATTATTGTCCCGACCCATTTTATCAAAAGAAGGGAGAAGGCTAGGTATCCGTTTTTTTCATATAGACAACTGAAGACTGACCGTTTAATTTATTGGTTTGTAAATCACGGATTAATACAGAATTCAAAACAAAATAATTTTTACGGAGTAAAAATTAGCCGGGATATCTTCCGGCAGGAGACCGGCCGTTCAATGCCAACAAATCTCAAAGACAGTATTTCTCTGGTCTTGTTGTTTTATAATGAGGAAGAGAATGTCACGTGGGTGGTGGAGGATTTAAGAAAAGCCCTCGACCAGGCCGGGTTTGATTTTAATCTGCTGCTCATCGATAATGGGTCCACTGATCGTACTTCGGATCTTATTGATTTGCTGGTTGAAAAGGATTCTCGTCTCAGGAAAGTAACGGTAGAAAAGAATCTCGGCTTCGGCTGGGGTGTGATCAGCGGCCTGGCGGCGGCCCGGAGTACCTGGGTGGGATACATGGGTGGTGATGGCCAGGTTGATCCGGAGGATGTGGTTAAGTTACTCAATCTGCGCCAATCCGGGTATGATCTGATTAAGGTGCGAAGGACGCTCCGTCAGGATGGCTTTGTCCGGGCCTGGATCTCCAATGTTTATGTGATGATGACCTGTATCGTATTCGGGATACCGTTCTATGATGTCAACGCTACTCCCCGTATTTTCAGAAGGAGCTGGCTGGAGAAATTTCAGCTATCTTCCCGGGACTGGTTCCTGGACGCGGAGTTGCTGGTGAAATCCGAACTGCTTGGTTTAAATATCAAGGAAGTTTCGATTATCTTTCAAAAAAGGGAAGGGGGGAGCTCGAATGTTAATCTGGGAACAATTTTTGAATTTCTCAAGAATATAGTCCGATTTCGTTTCGGAAAGGAGTTAAGAGAATGGAAGAGAAAAAACCTATTAAAGTAGTAATTTTATGCGGGGGGAGAGGAACCCGGTTGGTGGAAGAGACCGAGTACCGCCCCAAGCCGATGGTCCATGTCGGGGATCGTCCGATTTTGACTCACATAATGGATATTTACTCCGGATACGGATTTAAGGATTTCATCCTTACGCTGGGATATAAAGGAGCGATGATCAAGGACTACTTCTTAAACTTTGATTATTACACCAACGATTTTACGATTGATCTGGGAGAGGGTAAAGTCATCACCCCCCATACTCGCCGCCACCCCGACTGGCGGATAACCCTGGCCAATACCGGGGAGGAGACCCTGACCGGCGGCCGGATCAAGCGGATCGAGCAGTATATCGAAGGGGATACATTTATGCTTACCTATGGAGACGGGGTCAGCGATATTGAGATCGATCAGCTCTTGAATTATCACCGAAAGATGGGGAAAATCGCCACCGTTACCGGGGTTCACCCCATGACCCGATTCGGGGAACTGGATATTGAGGATGGTCTGGTGAAAGAGTTTCGGGAGAAGCCCCAGGTAAAGACCGGGCTGATCAACGGCGGATTCTTTGTCTTCCAGCGGGAAGTATTTGACTACCTCTCGGAAGACGGTTCACTGGAGCGGGAACCGCTGGAAAATCTGGCCCGGGATGGAGAACTGGCGATCTTCCCCCACGATGGTTTCTGGCACTGCATGGATACCTACCGGGACATGGAGCATCTGAACGAGATCTGGGCTTCCGGAGATGCGCCCTGGAAGCAATGAGTGTCTGGAAAGATTACCGCTAAGGAAGGCAGGAATGCAGGAGAAGGGGAGAAACCTTGCAAATTATAATGATTTGATTTTTATAGAGCAAAATTATAACTAAGAAGTGTAATCGAGTAAAATTCAATCATTTATCTCCTGCCTTCCTGCTTTCCTTAGCTGAAAAAGAGGGGAGAGGGGGGGGCAAATAATCTCTCCTGAGAAGGTGACCGCTAAGGAAAGCAGGAATGCAGGAGAAGGAGATTATTATGCTTGAGTATGAAGAATTAACAGGCAAAATTATTGGCGCGGCTATTGAGGTTCATACAAAACTTGGGCCTGGATTTCTGGAGTCGGTTTATGAAAATGCTCTTGCTATTGAATTAAGGAAGAGGGGTATGAATTTTACTAAACAGGAAGAAGTCGATATTTTCTACGATGATGAAGAAGTTGGGAAACATAGATTGGATCTTTTTATTGAAGGAACGATTGTTCTTGAGTTGAAAGCTATAAAAAATATTATAAACGAACACTTCGCTGTCGTAAGGTCGTACCTAAAGGCCGTCAAGCAAAAACATGGCTTGATAATTAATTTTGCTAAATCAAAATTAGAGGTAAAAAGAGTAATCAGGGAAAACTAATTTTCTTTCTCCTGTCTTCCTGCCTTCCTTAGCGGAACAAAGGGGGTGAGGCGGGGGGCAAAAGATCTCTCCTGAGAAGGTAACCGCTAAGGAAGGCAGGAATGCAGGAGATGGGGATTGTTATGGTTGAGTATGAAGTATTAATTTTGCCAAACAAAAGTTGGAAGCAAAAGGGTAATCAGTAAAAACTTATTTTATTTTTCCTGTATTCCTGCTTTCCTTAGCGGAAAAATGGGGGGTGAGGCGGGGGGAGCAAATATAAATTTCATAAGGATAAAATCATGACTAATAATTTTTGGAACAACAGAAACGTCTTCATCACCGGTTGCACCGGACTCCTCGGTTCCTGGATGAGCGAGTCGCTCTACCGAAAAGGGGCCAACGTGGTCGGTCTGATCCGGGACCTGGTGCCGCAATCAAATTTACGAAAGCTCTCCTGCTGGGATAAGATGAATATTGTCCGGGGCGAGGTGGAGGATTATCCGCTGCTGGAACGGGCGTTAAACGAATACGAGATCGATACCGTCTTTCACCTGGCCGCCCAGACCATTGTCAGCATTGCCAACCGGGCGCCCCTGGCTACTTTTGAAGCCAATATCAAGGGGACCTGGAACCTGCTGGAAGCCTGTCGCAGGGTGGATACGGTTGAACAGGTGGTGGTGGCTTCCAGTGACAAAGCCTATGAGATCGGAAGAGCACACGTC
>CAKZYZ010000018.1 GCA_937885075.1 uncultured bacterium
CACGAAGGTCACGAAGAACACGAAGAAAAACAAAGAAAACTATGGAATTTTCCTTTGTTTCTTCAAATTCCTTCGTGAACTTCGTGTTCTTCGTGGTTTAAAAGGCTTTTCGAGTAAGGTCAAGCTAGCCCGTTAGTCTCCATCAGTCTCCGGTCGGAGAGAATATCTTCCGGGGATCCTGTAGTTACGACCTTTCCGCTATTAAGAAGAATGACCCGGTCCGCCAGTCCGGAGATCATCTGAAAATCCATACTGGAGAGGAGCATAGTCCGGGGGATCTCTTTCAGGATCTTCCGCAACTGACCGGTCTCACGGGGATCGAGCCCCAGAGCCGGTTCATCCAGGTAAAGCATCGAAGGCTCTCCGATCAGGCAACCGGCCAGGCAGACCCGCTTCTTCTCTCCGAAGCTCATCTCCAGGGGAGACCGGTCTTCATATCCTCCCAGGTGAACCCGGCGGAGGGCCGCCTCGACCATCTCCCGGACCCGGTCCGGATCAAACCCTTTCTGGAGAAGAGAGAAACCCACATCATCTTCCACCGTAGTGGCTATAATCTGATCATCGGGGTTCTGGAATAGAAATGCTCTCTCCCCTCCCCTCCCCTCCGGACCAGATCTCCGGCGGATCGATTCCGATATGCCGTCAGCTCTCAACAGGCCGGCCAGAAGAAGAAGCAGGGTTGACTTCCCCGCACCGTTAGGACCGATTATCGCCACCTTCTCTCCCCGGGCAACCGAGAAAGATATCCTGTCCAGAGCCTTAACCCCACCAGGATAGGTATAGTTCAGATCGGAGATAGTTAATTCAATGTCTGTTTTCATTGCATCTGAATTTAAATAAAACGCGGGTTGTTTTTTCTCTTAATCCGCATAATCCGCGGTTAAATAAGTTGCCCGAGTGCAGTGAGGTCTAAGTTCTCTTTCATCACCCCAGAGATATCAACAAGAGTCCGGAGATCATGACCAGAACTCCCAATAAAGTCAGACTGTCCATCGGAGACCAGGAAGCGGAAAAACAGGTATATAGACTCCCGGTAAAACCACGGCTTACCAGTGATAATTCCAGCCTGGTCGCCTGACGGGTTACCCGGAACAATACAACCTTCAATAATCCGGCTATCATACCAGGATGCCTCCTCAGATATCGGGAGGTAATGCCCCTGCTCTTCCAGGCTAAAGGAACCCGGAAAAATTCCTTAAATAGCTTGCCCCAGATCAATATAACCAGAAGGATCTGGGTAGAGATTGCCTGAGGGATCTTGAGAACCCGCGAGAAATAGACACACTCCCGGTATTGTATTGTTCCGCCAATTAAGAATGAGATCGTCACAGTCCAGAAACTCTTGAATACCATCTCACGAAAGAAGATCAAATTTCCCTGGTCCGTCACAAGCTTACCCAGAATCGTACAGAGGAGGAGAATCCCCAGGAAACCGGAGAGGAGGAGAAGAATCCTTATTATACTCTTCCAGCGGGCAGGTCCCCCTGTTCCGAACCAGAGAATAATTAACACCCCTCCTTTCGCGGCAATCACTGAAATAGACTGATCCGGGATAATAAAAAATACCACCAGCAGAGCAATCCCGATCAATACCTTAAGCAGCGGATGACGGGTTGAAACAAACGATCGTTCGACCGAAAGAAGCGGCGGAAATCCATTCATGCGATTTTCTTACCTGTTGTCGACATATTGAGAGAACAATGCTTAACCCCCCGCAGCGCCTTTAAGAGATCCGCCAATCTCCGAATCTTCTCCGACCGTCCTTTGAGAATTATGGCTTCCAGACAGTTATGATGGTCAAGATGGACATGCTGGGTGCTGATAATAGTGCCGAGATGACTGTGCTGGATATCGGTGATGGAATTCTGCAGTTCACGGCTATGATGATTGAATACCAGCATAACCACCCCGACAACTTCCGCGCCGTCCTCCCATTCCTGCTCCACCATATTGTCTCGGATTAGATCACGCAGAGCTTCTGATCGATTAGTATACCCTTTCCGCTGGATGAGACTGTCAAACCGAACCAGTAACTCATCGGGAAGAGAAACCCCGAAGCGAACTAATCCACTCATTTATTTTCCTCCGAAAAAATGTCCATTTATGTTACGATTTTCATATTTATAACACCGACCAAAAGAAAAGGGCAAATGAAAAATTATGAATGTTATTGCCGCAGGGGCAGTAAAAAATGATAATCTAAAACAAAATGAAATACTTGATCTACATTTTTACTTTATTCATTATCATATTGAGGGGGAGTTTTGCCGGCGAACCGGCCTCAATAGGGGTTGTGGAAGAGAGATATCCCGACGGAACCCACAAGATCTGGGGGAGAGTGGAGGAGTTGCCCGATGGGGTCCGGAAGAGAATTGAGATCTGGACCTTCTGGTTTCCCGATGGGAATATTAACGCCCAGGGCCAATTCCACTCCGGGGAAATGCCGGGGGAATCGGGTGAGACAGGAATTCCAATCAACGGGCGGGATGGTCTCTGGTCTTTCTGGTATCCAAATGGGAGCAAGCGGCAGGAGATTTTCTATAGTCAGGGGAAACAGAACGGGGCCTTCAAAAGCTGGTTTGAGAACGGAACAGAAGAAGCAACCGGAACCTACCTTTCCGGCAAAAAACACGGAAAGTGGACTATCTGGTGGGATAATGGCCACAGGAGATTTACCGGGTTCTTTGTCAGTGGCAAAGAAAGTGGGAAAGTTCAGTTCTGGCATGAGAACGGCCAGGTCTCGGTCAGAGGAAGCTTCCAGGATGGTCTGAAAGACGGAAAATTTACTTACTGGTATCCCGACGGTGTGAGGATGGCGACCGGGGATTTCATAGATGGAAAGAGGGAAGGACGATGGCTGGAGTGGGGGCGGGGCGGGAAGTTGCGGAGTGCGGTTAGTTATAGTGGGGGCCGGCGGATCGGGGAATAAACATATTAAAAACTAAACATCCAACGCTCAACGTTCAACGCTCAACTTTCAACATTCGCGTGGATTCGTGAGCCCCGCAAAATTCCCTTCGGTCATCGTGGGATAAAATTAGCGGTTCTAAAAAGTGGCCGGGGCGAGGGATCAATTAGTGTAATTAGTGGACAGCACATCCACCGAGGCGAAGTAATCAGTAAAATCAGTATAATCCGCGGTTAAATATACCGCGAAGCCAATTTCTTATGAAAACTATTGATTTCCATACTCATGCCTTTCCCGATCAACTGGCGGCATCAGCTCTGGATCAACTCCAGACCCACTCCGGCGACTATCTGTCCCATCACAACGGGACGATCCGGGGACTGCTGCAATCCATGGACCGTGCCGGGATTGAAAAATCGGTTGTGGTATCAATCGCGACTAAACCGAAACAGGTAAAAAGTATAACCGATTGGGCCATCAGTATCCGCTCTGACCGGATCATCCCCTTCCCCTCCATCCACCCGCTATTCAGTAACTTTGATAGTGAACTTGATCGAATTAAATCAGCCGGCCTCCGGGGGATCAAACTCCACCCGATGTACCAGGAGTTCGTGATTGATGACCCAACACTCCTTCCCCTTTACCGGGCTATCGCTGACCGGGGACTGATCTGCCTCTTCCACGCCGGGTGGGATATCGCTTATCCCGAAAGTGATCAGGCCGCGCCTTATCGCATCTTAAATCTTCATCATGCCATTCCCGAACTGAAGATAGTGGCGGCGCATCTGGGGGGATGGCAGGTCTGGGACAAGGTAGTCAATACCTTGCTGGGCCGAAAAATCTGGCTGGACACCTCTTTCTCCATCAGAGAAGCCGGAGAGATGGAATTTAGACGAATTATTGACAATCATCCCCGGGATTATCTACTATTCGGCACCGATTCACCCTGGCTGGACCAGAAGGAAGAACTGGACGCCTGGAAGGCTCTCGATATCCCGGATGAATTCAAAGAAAAGATCTTATTCAAAAATGCCGAGCGATTATTAAAAAACAGTTAACTCGCCACAAAGACACGAAGACACTAAGAAAACTCAGGGAAGAAGAAAAGACGCAGTTATTAAACCTTTAATTCTTTTCTTTGTGTCTTAGTGTCTTTGTGGCAAAAAAGTTGCGAAGCTACATTCTAAAGGAGACTAATCACATGACAGAAGAGAAACCCGAAGAGAAGATGCCGGATTTAGGAGATATGATCAAAGATCTCAGCGAGTTTGTTGAGAAGAAATACGGGGGGAAACCAATCGTTAATATTGCCCCGGTCTTCACTCCTCCTCCAATCCAGGGCGGACCCGGCAAAAAGAAGAAGAAAGAAAAAAAGTTTAAACTGGAGTTCGATTACACCCCGAAGCAGGTTAAAGAGTATTTAGACCGCTATGTAATAAAGCAGGAGGAAAGCAAGAAAGTTCTCTCAATCGCGGTCTGCGATCACTACAATCACGCCACCCACGATATGGGAAATAAAACCGATTATGACTACACCAAACAGAATGTAGTCCTGATCGGACCCACCGGAGTCGGGAAGACCTACCTGATCAAGTGCATCGCCCGGCTGATCGGAGTGCCTTTTGTAAAGGCCGATGCCACCAAGTACAGTGAGACCGGATATGTGGGGAAGAACGTGGAGGACCTGGTCCGGGAGCTGGTCCAGAAAGCCGACGGCAACATCAAGCTCGCTCAATACGGGATCATCTACATAGATGAAGTTGATAAGATCGCCAGCGCCTTCAATGTCTCAGGAAGAGATGTAAGCGGCGCGGGCGTACAGAGGAACCTGTTGAAATTAATGGAGGATTCCGAGGTTTCGCTCCGGGATCCGATGGATATCTCATCTCAGCTTGAAGCGGTGATGGAGTTTCAGCAGGGGGGGAAGATCGAACCCAAGATTATCAATACCCGCCATATTCTATTTATTGTCAGCGGCGCGTTCTCTGATCTAGCCGGGATCATCAAGAGAAGGGAGAGCCGGCAGATGGTGGGCTTCGGCGGTCATGTAGGAGAGAAGAAGCCGGACTCCCGCTATCTCCAGATGGCTCAGACCAAGGATTTTATCGAGTACGGACTTGAACCGGAGTTCATCGGGCGGCTCCCGGTACGGGTTGTCTGCGAAGAGTTAAATGAGAAGGATCTCTTCCATATCTTAACCCGTTCCGAAGGTTCCATCATCAAGCAGTATGAGGCCTCCTTCGATGCCTTCGGGATCAAAGTCGCCTTTACCAAAGACGGGATGCGGGAGATCGCTAAACGGGCAACACTGGAAAAGACCGGCGCCCGGGGACTGCTGACCATCTGCGAACGGAGTCTCCGTGACTTTAAATATGAGCTTCCCTCCACCGCGATCAAGCGGTTCAGCGTCAACAAGCAGTTAGTAAAAAATCCCAGAAGTGCTCTGAAGAAGATCCTCCAGGATCCCCGATCCACTGATGACTCATTTCTCCGGGATAGCATATCTCGGTTTGAAGAACATTTTTTAAACGCTCACCAGTTAAAGATCACCTTCACACCGGAGGCGATAGAGGCCGCCACCCGTCAGGCGGAAGAAGCGGGAATCTCAATTGAAAAGTTCTGCGAACTCGTTCTGAAGGATTATCCTTACGGCCTGAACTTGATCAAAGAGAACAGTTCCGAGCAGGAGTTCATCATCACCAAAGAAGCAATTGAAAAACCGGGGGTGACGTTGAGTGGGTGGGTTAAGGAGGCGTATCGAGGGGGGAAGAAAAACTGAATGTTCAACATTCAACACTCAACTTTCAACATTCAACTACACATTGGCAAATCGGCAACAGGCAAACAAGAAAGGGCAGACTACACAGATAAATACTGAACATTCAACACTCAACTTTCAACGTTCAACATCGTCGTTCTTAAAAGGGGCCGAGGTGGGGGGAAGCAATTAGTGTCAATTAGTGTAATTAGTGGACTGTAAAGGGGCCGCGGTTGGAGAGTGGCAACCAGAAAAAGGGACAACTTTAAATCAGGATTTGACCTGTCCATCAACCAGCCTTCGCCAAGGCTATGGCGGGCAGGGCCGTCAACTTTCTTTTACCTCGTCACCGGAATATCACCGCTGGTGCCGTAGTAGATCCTGGTTAACCCGCGGGCGGCCCATAAGCCGGATCTGAACCGGAAGATGCCGATCGAATCGATGCCGGATCCGCTGTAATCGGCCGGGACGGGATCATCGGTTGAGCCGCCGAAATATGACCTGGTCACACCCCGGATCGCCCAGAGTCCGGATGTTTCCCGGAAAATACCCACCTCCCAGGTACCATCCCCATCATAGTCCCCGGAAACAGTATCATCAGCGGAACCTCCGAAGTAGATACGGGAGACACCCCGGAGCGCCCATAGCCCCGAGCCGGCCCGGAAGATCCCAATTCCTTTCACTGTATTGCCGATGTAGTAGCCGGGGACCGGTCGGTCGCCGGTAGATCCGAAGTAGACCCTGGTCACACCCTGGATCGCCCAGAGGCCGGATGTTTCCCGGAAGATCGCTATATCCCGGGTCCCGTCTCCGTCGTAATCACCCGATTCAGGTATGTCACCGACACCTCCAAAGTAAGCCCGGGTCACGGACCGGATCGCCCAGAGTCCGGAGGAGGGACGGAAGATCCCGATCTCGGTTGTTCCATCGCCGTCATAGTCCCCGGGAACGGTATCATCTCCGGTTCCGCCGAAGTAAGCCCGCGTCACATCCCGGACCGCCCAGAGACCGGAGGATCTCCGGAAGATCGCTATATCCGATGTACCGTCACCGTTATAGTCATATATCCAGGGCGGGACAGCGGGTGAAGGCGTTGGAGTTGGGGAAGATGATGGTGAAGGTGTCAGTGATGGAGTCGGAGATACAGTCGGGATCGGTGATGTGGTCGGAATCGGGGAGGGAGTTATCGTTGCAGTTGGGATTGGAGAGGGGGTCGGAGTTGTAGTTGGAGTCAGCAAGACACCGCTTACCTGAATATTATCAAAGACATAGGTATCACCGGTCGCGAATTGAGTAACCGCTTTGAATGTCACCCATAATGACTCTCCCCTGACCGCTCCTATTGTCTGAGTCACAAATGAAGCTCCAATACTCCCGGTATGATAAAACCACTGCCGGGGAGAACCTCCATCGGTCTGGTAGAAAAATTCTACATAGGAATCGGGGGGGCTAGATACAATCTGGCCGAATACATCAATTGAGATCTCCACATCTCCACAGGAACTGATATCGATTGTTTCCGTAGTCCAGGTCCCCTCCCAGCCCGTATCTCCTGCTCCCTCAAATACTTTATTCCCTGTAATGGGTGGGCCGCCTGTCGTGACCTCCCAGATGTAATAAGAAGTTCCGGTCGCCCAGCTGCTCCAGTACCCGGATCGATCGGTTTGACCGATGAAACTGGGGGAGAAACTTTCACTGAAGAGGAGACCTTCCGGTGTTGGGGTAGGAATCGGCGTTGGGGTAGCGGCAAAGGCTGTTGATCCGATAGAAAATATAAGACTACACCCGAATATAAACGATATATGCTTATTCATCCCTATCATCCCGGTCATCTTTCTCTTCCCCATCCGGGACCGACAAGGCCTCCTTCTCCCGGTCAATCAGTTCCTTGATCTGATCCTGGACCACTTCCACTTCCATCAGACTGAGGTGGGGGTCGCGGATCAGGTAGGTTTCACCGGTCTTTCTCTGCTCGTAAACGATGATCTTATTCCCTTCCTTATCGATTATCGTATCCTGGGGGATAAGAATTTTCTTTCTCTCTTCCAGAAGAGCCAGGATATAGCAGAGATTGATGTGAGCCTTATCCTCTGATCGGATGTAGCGGTCAAGGAGACGTTCGATGACATCTTTCTGGATCGCCTCCTTCTTCTCAACCGGGGCGCTGAGACGTTTAAAATGGGCCTGCCAATAAGCCGATCTATCCCCTCCCCGACTCTCCGGGCCGGGATCTTTCTCCTTCCAGCAACGGATACAGTAGTCCATCCTCTCCGGTTCAATCCCATCAAGATCAAGGAGAGTATGATAGACTTCTCCCACATCAAAAGGGGACTCACAGGCCAGGCAGAAACGGCTTCTTGATTTTATCTCCCAGTTCTTCATTATTATTTTTTCTTCGAAAAAATAATATCTCCTATCGGTTTGAACTACGCGCAATTATTTTTTGAAAATTATTCTCTTTCTATAGCTAAATTATTAGCTGTTTTACCTTCTTCACTACAAACGATTTCACCTCTTTATAATGCTTCCGGGTTAATTTTATGATCTCTACATCGGGGCGGGATCTGATCCGGTCCACAAACGGGCCCGGTTCATACTTGATCACGCCCAGAACCGGTCGCGGGCTTTCCAGAGAGGCGATCACCGCCGCCTGAAATCGCTGGCTCACGATCTCCATATTGCCGATCTCGTCAATTACGATCAGAGTCCGGTGTGAAAGAGCCTCCTCCAGAGCCCGGGCGCCGACATCCTCCATATCTCGGATATTTATGGTGTATGGCCCACGATGATACGGACCGTCCAGACCTATCCGGGCCAGTACTCCCTCCATCCTCGGCAGACCGGGAGTGAGGGATTTAATCCTGAACCCGACTCTCTTCCCCTCCTCCCTGATCTCCTCGGTGTAAAATCCGACCGGATCCAACCGCAATTGTTCAATAACCTGTTTGACCAATGTTGTCTTCCCCACGCCGGGGTGACCGGTGATTAATATATTACCTGGCACAAAATTATCCCGGATAGGCATTAAACACTGTTATTGGTATGGCGCTTGATAATGACTTTAAACTGATTCCCATCATAATCATTTTCGAATTCTCCTGATTTCCGCGGTCAGCGACCGCGGCTACAATATCCCGTTACGAGCAGGGGAAAAATGGATTTGCCAAATATTTAAGATATAGCTTCTCCATCATTGCCACAGGAAGTGGGAATAGTCCTGGTTCAAAATATACTTTCGCTGGCCAAGGTCACGAGGTTATTCCGCCTTCTTCTCATCATTATCGGGCGGAGGAGGGGTTATGATCGGGCCGGATGCCTTTATTTCTTCCTCTTTATCTTCCTTTTTCGCCTCTTCCGGAGGGAGTTCCGCGGTCTCCTTTTTTTCGTCCTCTTCCTCCTTCTCCGGGGCCGGTTCCGGCTTCGCCTTCTCCTGCACGAAGTTCATCTGGAGATCGGAGAGGGTCGAGGTCATGATCTTCTCCTCGTCATCAGTCAGATTTCCCCTGGTCTTGGCTTTAAGCATGATCAGAATATCGATGAAGCCCTGAGCTGAATCCAGGTTCCTCTCAATCTTCCCGGTCATCGGATTCGCGATCTTCCCCATACTCTGGTAAGCCGATGAGGCGAACATAGTGATCAGGGAGAAGAACCGGACCGTGTCCATATCCTGCGGTGTAGGGATTCTTGTCTCTTCATTCATAATACTTCCTCCTATATAATTTTTCTCAATACGATTTGGTTTATTATTACCTATAATGTCCGGGGGGAGAAACAAAAAACTCACCTTTGCAGAGCCCCACGGCCCATTTGCCTCCGGGACCGCGGTCAACGACCGCGGCTACAGATTACTGCTCACCGCTTACCGTTTACCGCTTACTGCTTTCCGCCTTCCTCCGGTTCGACTACCACCAGGGCATAGTTATCCGGAGTAAAGTATTTCTTCGCTATCCGGGTAAGATCAGCAATGTTCAAGCTCTGGATCTCAGCTTCATAGCCGCGGTAGGCGTCATAGCCCAGACCGTAGAGCTCATCAAGAGCGGACCGGGAAGCCCTCCCTCCGTTGGTCTGGAGACTGAACTGGAATCTTCCCAGGAGACGATTCTTATTCCGCTCCAGCTCTTCCGGGGGGATCTCCCCTTTACGGGCCCGGTCTATTTCATCTCCAAAAGCCGAAAATACGGTCCCGGTACTCCCCGGGATTGTCCCGGCATAAAAGATGAAGGCTCCCGGATCGAGGCCAAGTATCTGATAGGCCCCGATATAATAGGCCAACCCCATCTCAATCCTGACTTTCGCGAAGAGAGGAGCGCTCAATCCGGAGAAGATCGAGCTTAATAGTTCCAGCCCGTACCTATCAGGGTTATATACGTCAGTTCCGGCGTATCCCTGGGTTACCACCGCCTGACTGATCTCCGCTTTTATTACGCTCTCCTCCCGGATCCCTTCCGGCTGAGCGGATAGCGAACTCTCCCGCTTCAACTTCTCCCCTTTCCGCATATCTCCGAAGAGTCCGCGGATTGAGTCCATAATCTCCCCCTCCTTTACATCGCCAAAGACAGCCAGTACGCCATTACTCCCGCAATAATACCGCCGATAGAAGGTCAATAACTCTTCCCTGGTCAATCCACTGACCGACTCCTCCGAACCCAGCTCGGAGAAGCGATAGGGGTGATTGCCGAAGAGAAGCTTACGGAGCGATCTCCCGGCTAACGCCCGGGGGTCATCGCTCTCGGCCCGAATCGCGGCCAGTAATATTACCCGCTCCTTCTCTATCTCATCTTCCCGAAATGAAGCGTTCTTAACAACATCGCTCAGAATCTCCAGTCCGGAGTCGAGCCGCTCCGGGAGGAGCTCCAATGAACTTCCGCAGCTATTCCGAGCCGAATAAGTACTGATCGAGCCTCCGTAATCCTCTATCTCCCGGGCGAGCTGAAGAGCGGTACGCTCTCCGGTCCCCTTCAGGAGCAGACGGGATACCAGCTGAGAGATTCCATTATTCGATTCATTTTCAGCCAGGACACCCCCCTCAAATACCACCCGGACCGAGACCAGCGGGAGGGAATGATCTTCCCGGATCAAAACGGTAAGGCCATTTTTCAGAACAATTTTTTTGATCGGAATATCGACCGCTTCCGGTTCCAACGGAGCACTCTCCGAAGGAGCAACCGGTTTGATCACCGCCATCGTCATGTTTTCCGCTTTAAAGTACCGGCGGGCCACCCTCTGAATATCTCCGGCGGTGACCGAAGCGATCCCTTTCAGATAGATCCGGGAGAAATCGTAACTTCCGGCGGTACGCTGATTCGAACCCAGATCCCGCGCCCTCCCCTCCACTGTGGCGAGAGAGTTCAGATAGTCACTGGTTACCCGGGCCCGGGCCCGGGAGAGTTCCTCAGCCGAGACGGGATTCTCTTTATACTTATCCAGCAGCTCTTTTACGGCATCTTTTACGGCCAAAACTTTCTCCGGATCAGCGGTCGCCTGGACGGTGAACAACCCCGGATAAAGAGGAGTATATGAAGACGCGGAGACCGAATAGACCAGACCTTCTTCTTCACGCAATCTCTGATAGAGAGACGAGGTACGCCCGCGGCCGGACAGAAGCGCCAGAACATCCAATGGATAAAGATCCGGGCTGTGAAGACTCGGAATATGGAAAGCGATCGCCAGTCGGGCGTGGGCAACATCCATCTCATCTTCCGCCCCGCGTTCCCCGAGCTGTGCCGGCTCCGCTGGAATATCGGCAACCGGATAAGGTTTGCGGGGATAGACCCCGAATAAATCCCCGGCGGCCTGAAAGAGTTCATCCGCCGCCAGGTCTCCGGACACTACCAGGATCATGTTGTTCGGGACATACCATTTTCGGTAATAAGCCATCACCTCTTCCCGGCTAATCTCCCGGAACAGTTCCGCGTACCCGATTACCGGAAACCGGTAGGGGTGCACCCGGAAGGCGGTCCGCCAGAGGAGTTTCTGAAGACGGCGGCCCGGCTCATCTTCTCCCATGTTTATCTCTTTTAAGATTACCTCTCTCTCGGTCTCCACCTCTTCCGCCTGAAAATCAACTTCCAGCACCAGCTGACGGAGAAGGTCGAGGCCTTTGCGCCAACTACGGGATGGGAGATTGATTAAAAATACGGTCTTATCCATGGAGGTATAGGCGTTGACATCACCGCCAAGGGCCTGGACCTCCCGGGCAATCTTTCCCTTCAGTTCACCCGCCGGACCTTTAAAAGAAAGGTGCTCAATAAAATGAGTAACTCCGGACCCCAGTAATCGCTCTTCATTGACACTGCCGGCCTTGATCCAGACCTGGAGAGAGACTACCGGAGCGCCGTGATTCTCGCTCACCAGAACCTCCATCCCGTTATCCAGAACCCGGTAACTGACCGGCAGGGTAGCAACCTCCACCCCTGAATCTGTCATCGGAATGGTGGTGCATCCGGCCAGGAGCAGGATAAACAGACTGAAAGCAATATATTTATTAAAGTTCTTCATTTAACGCCCGATAGCCTTCTCCCTCCGGGGAACACTGCTGTACATAACTCTATATCGTCTCTGCTCATCCTTGCTCAGAGTCTCGTAGTTATTCTTCTTCAGCAGTAAAAAATTTTTTTCCGTAGCCCGGGCCATGACTTTCAGCCCATTCATTATGCCCCGGGCGCGTTCACGATGGGAGATCTTAAACTCTCCGATTAACCCGGGACTGTCGCTGAGAAATCGATTCAGAAAACTGGTATCCTGGTTCAAAATCTCTTCATGATCAACCAGACTCTTAACCGAATGGATAGCATCAAGAAAGACCCTTAAAAATTTAATAAAATCCAACTCCCGTTGCTCGGCCACTATCCCTCTCAACGCGAACCGAGATTCCAGGTAAGCAATCTCAATCTTCTCTGCGATGGTATAGACTATCTTCTGCCTGGAGACGAGGGCACGCCCTTCAAAAGCGTACTTCAAGAGATCCAGAATATCTTCATAATTCTTATCCCGGAGGGCCAGGTGAACGCATCGGTTGATATCTATCTTCCCCATATTATTTTACTCCGTAAAATAATAAATTTAATATTCATCCTGATTTATTGGAACTTTCGGACCAAGATAAAATTTTCTGAATTATTTTAATAGTAATATATATACCTAATGACAAAAGTCAAAGGCGAATGATGAGCTTGCGATCGGTCCCGGATCAAGTATTACCATTCCACCAAATAAGTACAGGAATCAACCTCTACTCCATCGGAAAATGATTTAAACTCTGTCATGGGGCTCCTCCTAAAAACTCAAGAAAGAGAATTGTAATGTCATCGAACTGTTCCCGACCGGCCTGGAAGCCGGAGACAGCTTGAAATATCTTATCCCAGATATCCCGGTTGGGAAGAGATGAGTTATCTCTTATGCACTGGATAAGACTCTCCTCCCCGAACATCTTCTGTTCCAGGTTAAATGCTTCCGTAGCGCCATCTGTATAAATGACAAACGAATCGCCTTTATCAAGAAACAGTTCCGCGTCGGTATATTCGGCATCTTCCACCACACCAACCGCCACCCCCTTCCCAACGCCATCGGGAGCGGTCAAAAGCCCGATCCCGTTCTTCCTGATCAAAATGGGGGGATTATGCCCGGCATTACAATAGGTAGCCTTCCCGGTTCTGAGGTTAAAGACGAGATAAAAGATAGTCACAAATAGGACCGAGGGATTATCCGATGAGATTATCCGGTTAGTCCGGACGATGGTATCGGCGGCACTGAGATTGTTCCAGGCATTACTGCGTAACAGGGTCCTGATCTCCATCATAAATAATCCGGCGGCCATTCCCTTCCCGGAGACATCGGCTACCACTACCCCGATATGATCTTTATCGACCATAAAAAAATCATAGTAGTCCCCGCCCACTTCCCGTGCCGGGACCATCCGGGCAAAGATCTCCACCGACGGAGCCGCCGGGTAAGGAGGAAATGTCGTGGGGAGAAGCCTCTGCTGAACATCGCGGGCCAGATGAAGTTCAGTCTCAATCCTCTCCTTCTCCGCCGTAGTCAGGGCCAGATCCCGGGTAAAGTTCTTAAGATCTACTTCCATCTGATTAAACGCGTCAGCCAGATGACTAATCTCATCGCGGGAATGAATAATAATTTTATGTTCAAAATCCCCCTTACTGACCAATTTTATCCCCTGGATCAGTTTCCGCAACGGTCGGGTAAAGATATAGGAAAATATCAGGACCAGGATCACGGCTAATATGACTGTCTCCCCTACCCTCTCCCGGATCCGCGCCGTGGCCCGAAGGTCAGCCCGGTCCATCTCCTCGGTGGGGCGATAAAGTTCGAGTACATTAATCACCTTACCCTCACCATTGAGAATCGGGGTAAGGTAACTGAACCACTCTCCCTGTTCATCGGTAAATCGTCCGTACTGCGGGGTCTTCTCCGTGAGTACATTCTGAAATATTTTGCGGTCGTCGGGAACAATAAAAGGTTCGTAGAGCGCCCCCCGCCAGATATTAATACCGAAGAAATAGCGGCCTTGTTTGTCAATCAGATGGATGATCCATTTTGGGGTATAATCCACTTCCTCCCGATTTATGATATCGGATACGGTTTTATTCATATCCTTATATAACTCTGTCTCCCGGGATTCAACATCCCTCAGTTTCTCCAGGTCTGCCGCGGGGATAGCTTTGAGAATGGCGGCAGCCAGATTGGCCGAGCGCCGGATGTATTCATCCCTCAGATCATCTTTCATGATATTCTTAACCTCATAACCGACCATCATCGCGCTAGCCACCAGGATGGGAACGAAGAGAAGCAGTAGTTTGAGAAAGAACGGCAGACGCAACCGTGCCACGGCCCGCGCCAGGGACCGAGAGAAGATCGCCCCGGCCAGAAAAATAAGACCCGCGGCGAGAAGAAGCACCGACCGGCCCGGACGAGTAGAGGAATATTCCGTTATAACCGAACAGTTCCGACTTACGACAATAAAACTTCGGTTGACCAGGTCGAACGAAAACAACTGCCCGGTGGACTGAGACGGATAAATAGTCCCGACCAGAATATCGTGAAAATGCTTCTGGTAGCCATCTTTCAGAGGATATATTGTCTGGAGCGGCTTTCCGGTCGGCGAAAACTGAACCCAGGATCGGTTGCCGGTGCTGGCTACCGTGAGACTCCGGGGCAGGTCGTGGGAGAGGGTAACGAAGAATATTTCAGATGGGGCCAGAAGATCCCCCTCTTTGAACCCCGCCACTCCCCATTCAGCCGATAGTTCTCCCACCGGACTGTATCTCATGATTCGACCGTTGGAACCGGAAGAGATGGAGATGGCCCGGTTGGGACCGACACAGATGGATGCCCAGTTGGCGAAATCATCGTTAACATCACCGTCTTCCCGCACCCCGGGAGGAAGAACTCCTCCGGAGATGGTAACATCTCCGGAGGAAGGGACGACCCATATGTTACGCCGGCCGGGGATATTATTGACAAAGTAATGTTCCCCTCCCGGCCCCCGGGAGTAATTAATCTCCGGGACTTTATCCGGTTCTTTCAGATAGACAGTTAAAATGTCCCTCGGTTTTTCCCGGAACGAACGGTATTCCCGGAAGCGATATCCGACAAATTTCTCCGTATTTTTTTCATAGATGTAGCTATTGACCACCACCCCTTCCGGTCCGGGGAAAAGTTTACGCGCCATGTAGTAATGGTCGGAATCTTCCGGATCAATCCGGAATCGTCCCCGCAGGGCCAGAGGGAGTTGGGGGGAGATATATTCAAGTTCCAGAATGGTATTATCTGTCTTTTCCAGAAGATAAAACCGGTCGCCGACCATGGTGTAGGCTATGGGAACTTTGAATTTCTCCACCGTGTTATACTGGAGACCGGCGGCGGCCACCGCGCCGAGGGCCAGCAGGATGCAGAGTGAGGCAATGACCCGCCGGCACAATATCCGCGATGAGGATTGTTTTGATGTTGGAATAGACATGTTAGTACAGTGAGACAAACCTTGGTCAAATTTTGTTTCAATAAGTTAGCGCCGCAGGCGCTAACTTAATATTGGTAGGAGAGTGAGGCCCCGACATATCCCATATCTTCAACATCTCCATCAAAAAGCTTATGACTGGTATCGTCATCCCGGAACTCAAACTCCCGTCCCGTGACCACCCCACCATCTATCCGGAGGACCAGATGATCGGAGAGATAGAGATCGATGAAAGGACCGGCCAGAATTTGAGTGTATTTAACGATAGTATTCTTCCAGGGTTTACCCTCACTGAGACGATACTCATTACCTTCCACATTAAACTTGAATCCAATTGCCAGTTCAGGGACAAGACGATACGCTAAGACCAGGAACTGGGGAAGCACCGTATCCAGTGTCAGACCATCGCAGATCTGCCACTGAGCGCTGAGCATCGGCAGAAGCTGAGGGATCCCGAATGAGTCGTCATAATATAACCCTGCCGAGAGGAGGAAACTGTCGCTGAATGTGTATGACATCAGGGCCGCGCCGGAAAAATATAAATCATCCCCGCTGATATCATCCATATCGCTGTGGACACCCGGGTAGAGAATAATGAATGTTCCCCACTCTTTATCCCACTGAAGAGCACCGCCCAGGATCAGTTCGATCACATGGAGATTATGAGGAAGATCCTTTTCGGTGAAGGTTCCATCCGGGGAAGGTTCGCTGAATGTAAGGTCCTTGTAGTCAAGGTAGAGCCCGCTGTAAGCCAACCCAGGAAGGAGGACAAATGACTCACTGAGGGAGACCGGAATCATCGCCGCCCCCTTTACCGCGGTCATCTCAATCTCTCCGTCTTCATCAGCAAACTCACTATGCGGAACATAGTAATACTTCAACCATGCTGCCTTATCTTCTTCCCACCCCAGGGCGGAGCTTAATATAGCCCCCCATGAAAGCAGGCCGAGGGCTACAACTATATACAACCTCAGGCCTTTACTCATCTTTTCCCTCCTCATAACTCAGCAACTTTTCCTCTAAGGAAAACATGAAAGCAGGAAAATTTAAAATACTCCCCCCTCCTGCCTTCTTTTGGGGTTATTGTCCCGAGACTTAAATATTAAACAACTCGGGATCCCGAAGTATTTCGGTCCCGAGACTTAATGTGAAACAACTCGGGATCCCGAAGTATTTCGGTCCCGAGACTTAATGTGAAACAACTCGGGATCCCGAAGTATTTCGGGAGAAAATTCTGAACAATGAACTTAGCATATTCACACCGGCAAGTAACACAAAATATAATTCACTGGACGTACCGGGACTGGAACCATAAACTACAATTTCTCCCAAAGGGTAATTTCAAAAAGGTATATTCAACCTGAATAATACGATTAGAGATATTTGGACTATTTTTGATGATGCACCAATCTAATTATGATAGTCATTGTTCAAAACTATAAAGTAGCGACCAGAGGGAGCTAGTTTATAATGAAGATAGCAGTAGGATCCCATAATCCGGTTAAGATTGCCGCCGTAAGAAACGTTCTTCTCAAGGTCTATCCAGATGCTGAGGTTATCGCGGCAGATGTGGAATCCGGGGTGCCTGACATGCCGCTGAGCGATGAGATAGGCATCCGGGGCGCGCGGAACCGAGCCAGGCAAGCTCGGGACCTTCTCCAGGCGGATCTCGGGATCGGCCTGGAAGGAGGAACCACCACAGTCCGCGGGCACCATCTGACAGCGGGATGGGCGGCGATCTTTGACGGCGCGAAATACGGCGTTGGCGGCGGGGGCCATCTCCTCCTCCCCCCGGCGATTGACCGGAAGATTATTAAAGAGAAGAAGGAACTGGGAACAGCGATAGATGAACTGGTCGGAGGGAATAACCTCAAGCAGAAGATGGGAGCCATCGGAATCCTGACCGGAGGGTTGAGTAGCCGGCAGAAGGCATACGAGTACCTCTTGATCTACGCCCTGGCGCCGCTCTTATCTCCGGAATTATATGGATTCCCCCCCGATCTGTCAGGAGAGTCGGACCTGTCGGACAAGTCTGACCAGTCGGACAACTCCAACCCGTCCGACCTCCCGAAAACCCCCGGGAAAAAAATAGCGGTAGGCTCAAAGAACCCCTTAAAACTACGGGCAGTCGAGTCCGTCCTGGAAAATATCTTTCCCGGATCAGAATATACCGCGGTAAAAGCCGAATCCGGTGTCTCCCATACCCCTCTCTCTAACGAAGAGACAATCTCCGGCGCCGGGAAGCGAGCCGAAGATGCCCGAAAGATCACCGGCGCGGATTGGGGGATCGGCCTGGAGGGGGGGATGGTTAAAATTGCCGACAGCTGGTTTACCTGCGTCTGGTGTATAATCCGGGATGGGGAGAAAGAGACTCTGGGAGGCGGAGTCCATTTTCAACTGCCCGACCGGGTGGTCCGGGGGATACTCGATGACAAAAAAGAGATGGGGACCTGCATGGATGAACTGACCGGCATGACCATGAGCAAACAGAAGATGGGAGCCGAGGGGATCCTGACCGGAGGACTGATCGATCGCAATACCACATTTAAAATTGCCGTCACTTATGCCCTCGCTCCGAGAATCTCTGAGGCCTACTATATAAATTAGCTCACGCTTCGAGCAAGCAAATTTTCCGCTAAGGAGAGCAGGAGAATTCAAAATATCCTTTCCTCCTGCCTTCCTGCTTTCCTTAGATGAATTTATTACAATTGAGAATCTCGACAAAAGAACAAGCAAAAAAATCTACCAATGATCATGATAATCATTCAAAACTATAATTTTTTCCTGAAAAAATTATAATGAGAAAGACTCTCTTCAATATACTCCGCGTCATAGTCAGTCTGGGGCTGATTATCTTTCTGGTCTCCTATCTCGATCTGAAGAAGATCGGGGATACCGCCGCCCTGATCTGGACTCAGCACCCGCTCTACCTGCCGCTCATTGTCCTGGGAGGATTACTCCTGATGCTCCTGGAAGCCTATCGTCTTCAGCAGGTCCTTCATGTCCAGGGGATTCACCTCCGGCTGATGCGTCTGACCCGTTACTGTTTTATTGGGATCTTCTTCAATAACATTCTCCCTACTTCCATCGGGGGTGATGTCGCCAAGGGATTTTATATCGCCCGGGATACCGGGAAGAAAACAGAACCATTTGTAGCACTGGTGGTAGTGAGGATTATCGCGGCGGTCTGCCTGACCGCGATCACGGTAATCGCTCTCGCCTTCGGTTATGACCAGCTCCCCAACTCAACCCCGATATACATGGCGGCAGTTATGGTTCTCGCGGTCGCCTTCGCGATCCTCTTTTTCACCCGGCGGCGGATTGCCGTCAAGTTCCTGGTCGTTCTGAAACCCTTTAAAAACAAAGCGCTCCGGAAGGAGATCATCGCGGTCTATCGTCTCTTCCACAGTCACCGGCAATTTCCCCGCAAGCTATGTCTGGCGGCGCTGGCATCACTTGGAATCCAATTTCTCTATATCTCCGTTAACTTCCTGGTTGCCCGGGGCATGAACTTCCAGGATATCGGTTTTACCACTTTTTTCATCCTGGTGCCGTTGATCGCGGTAACTACGATGGTACCTTCTATCGGCGGACTGGGGATAAGAGAAGGCATGTATGTGTACTTCTTCAAGAATATAATCGGAAAGGATGGCGCCGGAGCCCTGAGCTTGATCATGCTGGTGCTGGTCATTGCAATGGCATTAACAGGAGGTATAATATATGCCATCTCCGGTTCAATGCGCAAAGCCAGGCCGGAATCGTCGGGGGAGACGGAAGACGGAGGACAGAGGACGGAGGACTGAGGACGGAAGACGGAAGACGGAAGACGAATATCCAATATCCAACAAGGAATTTCCAATGAACAAGACCTAAAAAACAAAAGAAATTTAGACAGGACGATTACAGACAGGACTATTAAAAAGCAAAAAGAAATTTAGGCAGGACGATTGCAGACAGGACGATTAAAAAGCAAAAAGAAATTTAGGCAGGACGATTGCAGACAGGACGATTAAAAAGCAAAAAGAAATTTAGGCAGGACGATTGCAGACAGGACTATTAAAAAGCAAAAAGAAATTTAGGCAGGACGATTGCAGACAGGACTATTAAAAAGCAAAAAGAAATAAAGGCCAAGGCGAGGCTAATAGTCCTGTCTGCAATGGTCCTGTCATAAAAGGGGGTGAGGTAGGGGGTAATAGTCCTGTCTGCAATGGTCCTGCCATAAAAGGGGGAGAGGTAGGGGGATAATCGTCCTGACTGCAATCGTCCTGTCAAAAAGGGGGGGGGCGGCGGGGGTTTTTGCGGGTTTCTAGACCCGCCATAGCTCAAAGAGCGACGGCTGGTTTGCGGCAAATAAAGGGTCCGAGGTAGGGGGAAACAATTAGTGTAATTCGTGCAAATTAGTGGACAGCAAAGCCGCCCATCCAAGGCAAAATAATCAGAGTAATCCGTGTAATCCGTGGACAAAGAAAGGGGGAGAGGAGGGGGGAGCTATTACAAATTTTACGATTTCTGGCGGCTTATTAGATAATAATGAAACAATCTTTCATCATCATCCTGATTATCATCTTCTCTGCTTTACCATACGGCAATCTCTACGCGCAGACACTGGAAGATAACGCCCCGCTGGCTGAGCGGATGGCTACCCTGGTATTCCAGATCGCGATTATTCTCATCGCGGCCTGGGGGGGGGAACAGATCTTCAAGAAACTCAGGCTCCCCACTGTCCTGGGCGAACTGGTGGCCGGAATTATCATCGGGCCTTTCCTCCTGGGAGCCATCGCTCTCCCCGGATTCCCGGACGGACTCTTCAGCATTACCGGTTCCTTTCCCATATCCTACGAACTCTATAGCTTCGCCACCATAGCCTCTATCGTCCTCCTTTTTCTCATCGGTCTGGAAACCGATATCAATACTTTCCTCCGATTCTCTTTCGCCGGCTCCTGCGTCGGAATCGGCGGGGTCCTGGGCAGTTTTATCCTGGGCGACCTGGTAACTGTCTGGTTCAGCCAGATGGTATTTGATTCAGCTTATGGTTTCACCGATACCATCCCGCTATTTCTCGGAGTTTTATCCACTGCCACCTCGGTCGGGATCAGTGCCACGATCCTCTCCCGGCAGCGCAAGATTGATTCCCCCGAAGGGGTTACCATCCTCTCCGCCGCCATCATCGACGATGTTCTGGGAATTATCATCCTGGCCGTAGTTATCGGTATTATTAAAAGCGGCAATGTAGAGTGGGTGACGGTGGGAAAGATCGCCGGACGGGCGGTCGGGGTCTGGATCGGCTTCATGCTCCTGGGGTTTTTCTTCGCCCGCAAGATCAGCGCCGGCTTAAAACGCTTTAAAGATACCCACACTATAGCGGTGATGAGTTTCGCCCTGGCGCTGCTGCTGGCGGGGATCTTCGAAAAATCCGGCCTGGCCATGATCATCGGGGCTTACATTATGGGACTTACTCTCTCCCGGACCGATCTGACCTATCTCCTCCAGAATAATCTGGCCGTCTTCTACCGGTTCTTCGTTCCGATCTTCTTCTGCGTCATGGGGATGCTGATCGACGTCCGGGCAATATTCGACGGAAGGATTATCTTATTCGCGCTGGTATATACCGCCCTGGCTATTGTAGCAAAGCTGGCCGGGTGCGGACTCCCCGCTTTACTGCTGAACTTTAACCTCCGGGGCGCGGCCCGAATCGGAGTCGGGATGATCCCCCGGGGAGAAGTAGCCCTGATAATCGCGGGGATAGGACTCTCCTCCGGAATACTCTCCCCCGATGCGTTCAGTGTCGCGGTCATCATGACATTTTTAACTACGTTGATCGCCCCGCCGATCTTTTCCCGGATGATTGATAAGGAGGGGGAGGTGCTGAGGAAACCGCCCCGGCTTATCTCCGGGAACAAATATATTGCCTACGAATTTCCCAACCGCGAAACCGCGGAACTGCTCCTGACAAAAATTATCGACGCTTTCAAAAATGAGGGGTTCTATGTCAACCTTCTGGATATCCGCCGACAGCTCTACGGAATTAGAAAAGAAGATTCCTTTATCAGCATTCAATTCACCCCGAAGAAGATAATATTTGACTGCCGGGAGGAAGACGTCTCTTTCATCCATACCCTCTTCTACGAGGCCCTGGCCCATCTTCAGCGCACCATACGGCAGCTCCAATCCTTAACTTATCGGGAAGATATCGGAAAAAAGATATTCCAGGATTCGGTCAATCATAAGCCGGGAGTCAACGGGAAAGACCGCGGTCTGCTGACCCGATTATTCACCCCGAACGCGGTGGAATATAATCTCCAGGGCGGGGACAAGGAGGAGGTTCTGCGGGAACTGGTTCAGCTTTTTATCGATTCCGGAGAACTACTTCATACCGACAGGGAGGAAGCATTCAACCTGATTCTCTCCCGGGAGAACGATATCTCCACCGGAATGCAGAGCGGAATAGCCTTCCCCCATGCCCGAACCGGGCTGGTCAAAAGAATGAAGACCGTAATGGGGATAAATAAATCTGGGGTGGATTTCAATTCGCTCGATAAGCTCCCCTCCCGGATCTTTATCGCCAGCCTGATCCCGGCGGATCAGCCGGAACCATATCTGAAGATGATGTCGACTATGAGTCGCTTTCTCTCCGAAAAAGAAAACCGCGCCCGCCTGATCGCCTGCGAATCCAATCGGGAACTCTACGAAGTTTTCAGTGAACTGGGAGGGTAATCAGGGATCTGCCACAAAGGCACTAAGACACTAAGAAATAAGTCCATTAATGAATATTCTTATAAAATAAGAGAATTTGTGATATAATCTGGCTTATTAATGTTGGGGATTCAAAGTTTTCCCGAGAACATAGAGGGCGAGTGATTAAAAGCTCAAACAATATCGTGCATTCACGCCACGGCCGAGGCGCTTTTTCAACTTTAGGCACTTTTAACTTTCTTATATGCGGAGGTTCAAGCATGCTGCAGAAAAAAGACTTTCTGATAAAAACACTGGGGAAACCGACCATCATATCTCCCATTGAATTTTCCACCACCCGCGGTGATGGAATCGTCAATTTCATTGAGGATAATGTCACTATCCCTTACTCAATTCAATCCGACTGCCGGCCCTCAGTCCGGGAATTGGCCTTTGAATCAGCCGGCCCGCGCAAGATGATCTTCTTTCCCCCGGAGGAAGTAGTCGCGGGGATAATGACCTGCGGAGGGCTCTGTCCCGGTTTGAACGATGCCATCCGCTCCATAGTCATGCAGCTTTATTATAAATATGGGGTCTCCCAAATATTAGGCATTCAATACGGGCAGAAAGGGCTCGACCCTTCCTTTAAACATCCCCCGCGCCCGCTTACTCCGGATGGGGTAAAAAATATCCATCTCCGGGGGGGGTCGGTCCTGGGAACCTCGCGGGGGCGGGTCGATACCGATCTCATGGTTGATACCCTGGAAAAACACGGGATTAACACTCTCTTCTGCCTGGGGGGGGACGGGACCCAGAAAGGACTCCACGACATCTACCGGGTCATTCAGGAACGCGGCCTCAAGATCGCCGTGGTCGGAGTCCCGAAAACCATCGACAATGACATCAGTTATGTTTACCGAACCTTTGGAGTCGATACCGCGGTCACCGTTGCCCGGCAGGCGGTCCGGGCCGCTCACTCCGAGGCGGTCAGCGCTTATAACGCCATCGGCCTGGTAAAGGTTATGGGGCGGGAATCAGGTTTTATCGCCGCTCTGACCACCATCGCCGCCAATGATGTCAACCTCTGCCTGATCCCGGAAGTGCCCTTTACTCTGGAGGGAGAGGATGGGGTGCTCGATATTCTGGAGAAGAGAATCCTTCGTAAACACTACGCGGTGATGGTGGTAGCCGAAGGCGCCGGCCAGGAGATTATGCGACAGGACAAATCCGCCCTGACCTATGACGCCTCCGGAAATGTCCGGTTGGGGGATGTCGGTTTCTTTCTGAAAAATACCATCATCGAACACTTCAAGGAGAAAGGCCTCCATATCGATCTGAAATATATCGATCCCAGCTACACTATCCGGTCCGTCCCGGCCAACGCTGATGACTCCATGTACGCGGCATCCCTGGGGAGATGCGCGGTAGATGCCGCTCTGGCCGGAAAGACCGACCTTCTGATCGGCTACTGGCACAACTACTTCACCCATGTCCCCCTGGAACTGGCGGTCTCAAAAAGGAAACAGGTCGACCCCGAAGGTGAACTCTGGCGTGAGGTCCTATCCACCACCGGACAGCCCGTTAAATTAACCCCGCCGACGGCGGGGTTAATTTAGTTTTAAAAAAATACCCTCATTATTAGATTGAAGCAATGTCGGATAATACTCGAAAGTTCGAGGTAAAATCAGTTGCGAAGCTAAGTTATTTTTAACGTCTTTTTTCTTCAACGTACTTATTTTTCAACGTCAGTTATCTTTAACGTTAAGTTAGCGCCAACGGCGCTAACTTAGGAGGTATACCATGCCCGATTACAAAAAAATAGCCGATGAATTTTTACAGAAGGCGGTCATCGCCGGAGCGATCTTCAGTCAGCTCAATCAGAAAGAGACCGACGCTATTGTCGAGGCGGTGGTTCGGGCCGGGTTAAAGAACCGGGTCAAACTGGCGAAAATGGCCTATGAAGAGACCGGGAAGGGAGTATGGCAGGATAAGGTCAGCAAAAATGTCCTCGCTACCCTGGGAGTATATTTTGATCTGATGGGCGTAAAGACAGCCGGGGTCATCTGCGAAGACAGCCTCCGGGGTATTACCGAAATCGCCCAGCCGCTCGGACCGATCCTGGGGGTCATCCCGGTGACCAACCCCACCTCTACCGTCATGTTCAAAATCATTATCGCTTTAAAGGCGAGAAATCCGATCATCATCAGCCCTCATCGAAACGCGATGAACTGCTGCGGGGAAGCGGCCCGAATCTGCTATCAGGCCGCTCTGGAAGCCGGGGCGCCGGATGACTGCGTTCAGTGGGGAACCGACTTCTCCCGGGAACTGACTCACGAACTGATGACTCATCCCAATCTCTCCCTGATCCTGGCCACCGGCGGTCCCGGTCTGGTCAAGGCCGCCTATAGTTCCGGGACCCCCGCGATCGGGGTGGGTGCCGGGAATGTCCCGGTCTATATTGAGAAGAGCGCCGATGTACCTTTCGCGGTGGAGAACATAATTCTCTCAAAATCATTCGATAACGGAACGATCTGTGCCAGTGAACAGGCGGTAGTGGTCGAAGAAGAGATTGCCGATCAGGTAAGACGGGAGTTTATAAAGCAGAACTGCTACTTCCTGAATTCGGAGGAAGTTATAAAATTGGAAGCCATCGCCATCGATCCCGAGCGGGGAATTATGAGTCCGGCCATCGTCGGACAGTCCGCCCTGAAGATCGCGGAGATGGCCGGAATTACCGCGCCGGATGGAACTAAAATCCTGCTGGCCCCTCAGGAGAAAGTCGGGCTCGAATACCCCCTCTCCGGCGAGATCCTGGCCCCGATCCTGGCCTTCTATGTGCGCGACAATCTGAACGCTGCCCTTAAGCTCTGCATAGAATTGAATTACCGGGGCGGAATCGGTCATACCGCCAGCATCTTCTCCAACGACGATGATAAGATCCGAACATTCGGAGAACTTATGAATGCCGGAAGGATCGTGGTCAACACCCCCTCATCCCAGGGAGCGGTCGGGGGATTATACAATGCCCTCCATACCTCATTAACTCTGGGGTGTGGCGCGGGCGGAAAAAATATCACCACCGATAATATCACCGCTACAAATCTCATCAACATCAAGCGGGTCTGCCGACGGAGAGAGAATCAAAAATTGCTCGGTGTTCCCGCCGAGATCTATCTTGATGAGTCAAATGAACCGGATGAAATTATCAGGAGATATAATTGGAATCATTAATAGATTAGCGCCTACGGCGCAAATTTGGGGAATGGGGATTGGAGAATAGGGAATGGTTCTCCAATTCTCGTCACAGATTGTCTATTTAAGTAATTTTATTGAAATTCCAAAGCAGTAAGTTAGCACCTGCGACGCAAATGTTAATAAATACAACCGCTGAAGAATAAAGGTGTTAAAGATCGTTGACGACGTATTGGCAAATAAATATTCGCATGAAGGAGAGGTAAAAGCTGAACTTCAAACTCCGAACGGGGCATTGGCAGAAGGCAGCATAAAAGCTCAACGTCCAACGCTCAACGTTCAACGCTCAACGTTCAACGTTCAATAAAGAAACCAGGCAAAGGCAACAACTTTTATTATCCGCCATAGCTTTAGCGACGGAGGAAGGCACTTAAGCGCACTTTAGGCACTTTTAACTTTTTCAAACGCACTTATAACTTTTTTAAATAGGAGATTTAAAAAAATGACTGAATATAATTTCTATCCAACCAGTAATCTTCTCACCTGCGCTTTTACCGAACGTATGGACGGTATCCGCAGCGCGGAGGCGGAAAATATAATTAAGGTCAAGCTGGAAGAAATAGGAGAGGGAGATACGGACCGGGCGGGGTTGAGGATAGCCTTCGATCTGGCGGAAGTTGACTACGTCTCTTCCGGATTCATCCGGATATGCATCGCTCTGGCCCGGGAAGTAGAGAAAGGAAACTTCTCATTAATAAATACCAGTCCGTTCGTAAGCAAGATATTTAAAACTTCCGGACTGGAGCAGGTCCTGAATGTCTCATAAATTAGCTCACTCTGTTCGCCAATTTATCCGGTTCCGATTGTTCCAATCGGAACAATAATTTTTACTCTGTAAAAATTATTATGGCTTAAATCATCCAATAATTAAGCTCAAATTACCCGTCAAGCAATTTTCCTGCGGCAGGAAAATTGTTTGACAATATTTTCCGACCGGATCACGGGGGATTGTGAATGAGAAGAGCCCGGCATAACCGGTTGTGAACGGTGTTCAAAGCCAGGCACTGTAGCCGCGGTCGCTGACCGCGGACTCCATCTTACTTTTAATTCCAGGTTAAAAACTAACCCGATTTCTCATTAACTCTGGTTAATTGATTCTCTCAAACTCTCCAGTTGTCCCGCGCTCCCCAGCACCTCGTTCTTATGAGCGATATACCTGGCGTACTCCGACATAAAGATCTTTCCCGGAGGACGGAGATCAAAATTTTCCGGGTCATCCCGAAAACTCTCGCGGTGCACCCGGCACCAGACCAATCTTCCGTCGGTATCGATATTAACTTTGGTGACACCCATCGGAGCCGCCTGGCTTATCTGATCTTCAGCGACACCCTTGGCTCCCTTGATATCTCCCCCGGCGGCGTTGATCCGCCGGACTTCTTCCTGGGGAACAGAACTGGAGCCGTGCATCACAATCGGGAAACCGGGGAGAAGATCACGTATTCCCTTGATGATCTCGAAATGGAGCCCCTGAGATCCGGCAAATTTGAAGGCCCCGTGACTGGTCCCGAAGGCGCAGGCCAGACTGTCGCAGCCGGTCAGTTTCACGAATTCTTCCGCCTCGGCCGGGTCGGTGAGATGAGCCTCTGACTCATCCACCACGACATGCTCCTCCACCCCGCCCAGGGTGCCCAGTTCCGCTTCCACCGCGATCCCCTTAGCGTGCGCGGCTTCCACCACCCGCTTGGTGATAGCGACATTCTCCTCAAAACTCTTGCTGCTGGCGTCGATCATGACCGAGCTGTAAAAACCGCTGTTGATGCAGTCCATACAGGCCTCTTCGTCTCCATGGTCGAGATGGACCGCGAAGATCGCCTCGGGAAATATCTCGTCGGCCGCCCGGATCATCGCTTCCAGCAACCGCTTATCCGTATAGGAGCGCGCGCCCTTGGAAATCTGGATGATAAAAGGCGCGGAACTATCCAGGTTCCCCCGGAAGAGCCCCATAATCTGCTCCGCGTTGTTGATATTATACGCGCCGATAGCGTATTTGCCGTAAGCGTGCTTGAATAAATCCTTGGTTGATACAATCATCTTTCCCTCCTGATCAATTTAGCGCCGGTGGCGCTAAATTAGTTTTGAATAATGGTTATACTTTTTATTCTATTTCAGTCTACAAATTCTTTACCGGGGAATTTACATCACTCTAACCGGATAGCGCAACTGATTTATCCCCGCATTATCGGGGGACCGGAATATCGTTTCCTCCCCCGAAATAACATCGGGTAAGATCGGCGATGGCCCAGAGACCTGAAGTCGGACGAAAGATCCCGATATCAGCGGTTCCGGTGCCGGCATAATCAGCCGGCACCGGACGGTCGGATCCGCCGCCGAAATAAAAGCGGGATAAATTCCGGATCGCCCAGAGACCGGACACGGGGCGGAAGAGCGCTATTTCCGCCGCGCCATCTCCATTATAATCACGGGGCAGCGGCTGATCGGAGTCCGTCCCGAAATAAATCCGGGTTACCCCCCGGATCGCCCAGAGTCCGCTGGACTCCCGGAATAAGCCGGGATCGGAAGTACCGTCTCCGCTATAATCAGCCGGGATGGGATCATCCATCTCCCTCCCGAAATAAGCCCGGGTCACCTCCCGGATCGCCCAGAGCCCGGTGGCGGGACGGAATACACCGATATCGGTAACGCCATCCCCATCGTAATCCGAAGGGACCGGTGTATCAGCGCTTCCTCCATAATATACCCGGGTCACCCCCCGGACCGCCCAGAGGCCGCTGGAGCCCCGGTAGATGGCGAGATCCGGGACCCCATCCCCGTCATAATCGCCCCGGAAAGGCAGGTCGGCGGAGGATCCGAAATACACCCGGGTCTGATCTTTTATCGCCCAGAGTCCGGAGGAGGGCCGAAAGATCCCGATCTCTCCCCCCGGAACTTCCCCCCGGAGATGAACCAGTTGGGCAATCCGGCGCGCCTGGGTCAGGGTATTGAAATCTGAGTTGAGGGAGAGAATATCGGTAAACGGACCGGATAAGGGATCGGCCGGCATAAAACTAACCGGCAATGCTACCACCCCGCCGGAGGGGATAGTAATAGGGAAATCGGTATCAACAGTGAAATCGGAGGTCTGAAGGGAACCCCCGGTCAGGGAGAGAGAACTGGCCAGATTGTTGGTAACCGTCACTTCCGCGGAGATCGAACTCTCCCCCGCGGGCAGGAGAAGAAAAAGGCGATCGGTATCCAGAGCGAAGACCGCGTCATTGTTCCAATTAAATTGGAAGGCTCGGTAATTATTTAAAGCTTCCGCGCCCAGTAACTCAAAGACCTTATCTCCGGAGGATGAATACTCCGTAATAGCGGCTGTCCCGGTATCTCCCCAGTTGACCAGAAAGTTTCCGCTCTCGGTGACAAAATCACTTCCCCAGACCTGCCCGTAAAGATCGGGATTATGCCGGGTCCGGCTGACCAGGGTACAGGTCCTCGCGTTCTCATCCAGGATGTATTCACAGGCGCTGGAATATTCCGGGACCAGGTCATTACCATTATCAAAGATGGTCAGCCTCCCATCCCCGTGATAACGGACATGATGCTGATGGGAGAACCCCCGGGTATCGTTGACAAAGGTAAAGTCATTATGTTTCGCGTTCAATCCCAGCCGCCAGACAATATCACCGGTAGCTCCATCGATCCGGGTGATCTCGTTCATATTCCGGCAGGAGAGAAGTAGATCCCCCCCTTCCAGGAGATCCAGTGAATTCCCGTGAACATAATCAATATATTGCGCGGTTAGATCTTCCACCGAATCGGTAACTGAAAAATGTGTCCAGCTGCTCCATTGAAATTCCACATTTTTACTCTGATCGAGCTTCTGGATAATCAACCCGTAAACTTTCGCGCCGATCTGACCTCCCGGAACAATCTTGGACATATTCATCTTCTTTTCCTCATAAGAAAAAAGATAGGCGCTGCCGTCGGAGGGAAGCAGGAAGTCATGCATATCGGTCTTATCCGCGTAGCCATTACCGCACTGATAGGTATCGACCACATTGTAGGTCTCATCGAGCACATAGTAGGTGCCATAAGCAAGCTGGACCAGAGGATTGACCGACTCGGTCAGGAAGTAGGAGAGCCTTCCATTCGGCTGCAGTTTAAAGTCATAAGCAACTTTAGGAAGTTTATTATAATAGATCGGGATCCCTGACTTATCCAGAACAGAGATATATCCGGGGTCGCTATATCCGTGAAACGGGGCCCAGAAAATAGGCTGATCGGAACTGCCGGAGAGTTCAGTAATATTATAAGCGGGAAAATCAGGCGGGAGGTCGCCCCGTTTCTCTCCCCCGGCAAATAACATCCGGGGAAGAACCGCGCCGAAGATAATAATTGCCGAGATTAAAAGCGTAAAAGAATTTTTTCTCATCAGTAATCTCCCATACGGCCCTGATAAAAACAGAATGATCATTTTCAAAACTAGAACCTATCTACGCAACTTTTTTAACCGCGGATGAAGCGGATTAGGCGGATTGCTTTTTCTCTTAATCAGCATAATCCGCGGTTTATTGTCCCGGTAATATCAATTAAGACAACCGGGATCCCGAAGTATTTCGGGTCCCGAGACTTAATATGAAACAACTCGGGAGAAAATTCCGAAGCAGTAAAGTAGCGAACATAGTGAGCTAATTTATAATCCGATTATAGAATAAACCACGTCGGTAACCACCCCATCCGCCTCCAGTTTATGGAGCACGGGATCGAGCTGATTGGGGGAGCCGGCCAGAAAATATATAAATCTCCTCGAACCGGACCGTACCAATTCACTGGTCAGAAATGCGTTCTCTCCCGCTACATCCATTGGAACCAGCCTCCGGGTAGTGCGGATAATTGCTGATTTACGGAGGCTCTGCGATTCATAGGGATACTCCTCCAATAACTTAACCTTACTGAGTCGCTTGATCTTCCGCACCAGTATATCCTTCTCTGCTTCGGGGCAATGGAAAGTCATAACCACACTCCCGTCGATCCCGGCCTGCTCTTCCAGGCCGTGTCCCACGATCGTATCGATACTGATCCCCTCGTTGCTGAAAGTCGAAGCGATACTGGTCAGCGCTCCGGACCGATCAAAGACATGAGCCCGGAATACCCAGTGGTATTTTTGTTTATCAGTCATCTCGCAATCTCCTTTTAAAAAAAGTTGGAAGTGCCTAAAGTGCTGAAAGAAGTTGGAAGTGCCTAAAGTGCGTTTATAAAAGTTGAAAGTGCCTAAAGTGCGCTTAAGTGCCTAAAGTTGTTCGCCTTCACTTGGCTTCTTAGCTGTAAGGTTTCAGTTGCCAGTGGCCAATTTGCGAATGCGTCGTTCGAAGTTCGACGTTCGGCGTTCGATGTTCGAAGTTCAGCTTTTCAGCCGTTGAACGTTGAGCGTTGAACGTTGAGCTTTTACGTTGCCTTCTGCCGATGCCTCGTTCGAAGTTCGACGTTCGATGTTCGGCGTTCGACGTTCGAAGTTCAGCTTTTCAGCCGTTGAACGTTGAGCGTTGAGCGTTGAGCTTTTACGTTGCCTTCTGCCGATGCCTCGTTCGATGTTCGACGTTAGATGTTCGGCGTTCGACGTTCGAAGTTCAGCTTTTAAAGCCTCCTACCTGAGCGGAAATTTCCTGGCATGTATCTCTCCAGAAAGAACCGCGGCAGCGCCGGCGGCCAGGGCCTCCATCTCAAGCGACCCCTGGAAAGTCATCACCGGGGC
>CAKZYZ010000019.1 GCA_937885075.1 uncultured bacterium
GGTGAAGTAAGGTTAGTTTAATAGAGGAGAAGGGATGGGAGAGGTGTGTAGGGAGTATTATTCTCAATTTTAGAATTAGTTATCTTTTGTTTGTTGTGTGGTTTTTTTTTTTTTTTCAAGCAGAAGACGGCATACGAGATATATCAGTGTGACTGGAGTTCAGACGTGTGCTCTTCCGATCTGGTTTCTCGGTGGAAGAATAAAGTGTTGAATTTCCTGATAGAGATCCCGCAAGGCTGAGTCATGAACTAAAAGCAGCTTTTCCACTTCCGCCAGCCTCTTAGCCAGAGTAGCTGTAGCCAGCAATTGTTCGCGCATTTTTACAAATGCCCGGACAATGAAAACGCTCATCTGAACAGCGCATGAACTTTTGATAATATTTGCCGCCATTACGGCTCCATGTTCAGTAAAAGCATAAGGCAACGTCGGTGAATATTTCAATTTGCCAAGGTGGTCACAATTTGTGACCACCTTGGTTTTTTCATCATCAGTAAGCTGAAATATAAAATCTTCAGGGAATCTGTCTTTATTCCTCTTTACCTGTTGGTTAAGCTGTTTAGTAGAGACTCCGTAAAGATTGGAAAGGTCGGTATCCAGAATGACCTTTTTGGGAAGAGGGTCGGACCACACTAAGTTGTGGAATACCAACTGGTTAGCTGGAATATGGGCCTCTATATCGGTCTTAGGCGCGTTTTTCGGGGTCGAAAAACGCCTCTAAGGCCATTTTTCTAAGTGATTCATGCAAAAATACCCTGATTTTTGCAACATTTTGTGTTCAAAACAACCCAGAGAAAAACAGGGTCACCCCCCAAATCCTAAGTTTGAAACCGGGATATTATTTTCTCAACTCTTTTTCCCAATTTCCTCTCTTGCTTAATCCGATCCTACATCACCTTGTGGACCTAGCTGAACTGTTCCCCGCGTATGCCTCCCTGATCAACCCCCTGTATGACTTCAGATCTTTCTGGACAACACAATAAACTACGCAATAGCTGATAAAATACACCGGAAGACCATGGATGTTGTGTTGGTAACGAAATCTGTTTCGTTACCAAACCGCTACTACTATGTGGGTAATATGGCCTACTGATAGTTTATTCCCCCCTGGGTCTGTTTTTGCTGCCGACATTAATGTCGGTAGCAAAGTGCTCTTAAGCCGTTATTTGGAACCCGGCTCCGGTCCAGCATTTGTCCTTCGCAACTTCACTTATTTAAAACCTATCTCATTTTCCATCCTCTCTTCCCCTCCATAGTGGACTAACATAGTTCTCTAAAAACAATTAACCTACAATGCTAAAAAAACATGAGCTATGTAGGTTAAATCTCAACTTGCCTGATGGCCCGGACAACCAAGTTGCCTAACAAGATTGCCTAATCAATAATATGTTAGGCAATCTTTCTTGCATCAGGTTGCCTAACAAGGTATATTATTTCTAACAATTGTTTGGCAACCTGGAGATAAGATAAATGAGTCCTATTAAATCAATATTGAAAGAGGAATTACAACGCCTCGAACAGCTCTGTCAGAAGTATCGGGAGGAAATCAATAAACTTCCCCGGGGCTCCATATCAGAGAAAGAGAGAAAAGGTAATTCCTATGCTTATTTAGCATTCCGGGAAGATGGGAAAGTCCGTTTTGAATATATCGGCAATATACAGTCAGATAAAGTAAAGGAACTCAGACAATTAGTGGAAGAACGCAGAAGGTATGAGAGACTCATGAAACAAGCACAAAATAATCTGAAAGAACTGAAGAAACTTCTCCATGAAAGAAAGAGAAAATCTATTTCTTGAGGTACTGGATAGCTTGCAGAAAGCGGGCGCGCTGGATTATCTCATCCTGATCGGAAGTTGGTGTCAATATCTCTACAAGCTCTATTTCAGTAATCCCCCCGAGATACCTGAGGTAAGAACTCTTGACCTCGATTTTTTAGTTCCCCATCTGGGCAAGATAAAGAAGGATATCAATATTCCAGCAATATTGAAGGCCCTGGATTTTGAACCAATCATAAGTTACCCATCCGGCCTGGTTAAATATGACCATCCAGATTTATCGGTCGAATTCCTCATCCCCGAGCGATGCCGGGGCAGCAACATACCCTACGAAGTAAAGAAGTTACACATCAATGCCCAGGGGCTTCGCTTTCTCACCCTGCTCAGCGAGAACCTCATGACCATCCGGATCGATGATCTGAAAGTAACGCTACCGGAGCCCGCGGCATATGTTCTTCACAAGTTCATCATCGGCCGAAGACGATTGAAAGAAGAGAAGGGAGAAAAAGATTTGAACGCCGCCAGAGAGATCGGGGAATTCCTTCTCGGCAGTCCTGATCAGAGAAAGAAACTAAGAGATATCTTCGAGTCCCTCCCCAAGAAATGGCAGGCAAAAATCAAAGCCAGCGTGGAAAGTATCTCTTCAGAACTGCATGATTTTATCTCAGGCAAGACCACCGTGAGTTTATCTCACGGGTGAATAAGTTCAAAAGCTAACTTGCGCTCGCTGCCCTCCCCTTCCCGGTTACCGACATATTCCCGGCAGTATCAAAGTAAACTCATAAAATCTCTCTCAGAGAGAAAATTAGTCTTTTCTTTTTTCCCGGTTCCCTCTATTGTCTTTTTTTCGTAACACTTTAACTCTTTGAGCTTTTATGATCGCCTTGATTCTCCTGACTCGTAGTGCAGAGCTTTAGCTCTGGCAGAGTCAGGCAGAACTGAAGTTCTGCACTACGATCGGAAGGTATAATTTCCAAGAGCTGAAATGTTATGTCTTTATTTAAATTCCTGTGTTTCAAGTGTTGAACAGCAAAATTAATTAACCGTTAATCCGGAGGTCATTATGTTCAGAACCAATCTTATCGGGGTAAGTCTCATCCTTGCCCTGGGCCTGCTCCCGTTCGGTTGCGGTGCTGGCGAACCGCAAAAAACCAAGGAGAAAGAGGAGATAAACATGTCAGAGATAAAACCAATTACCGCCACCATCGAGACAACCAAAGGGCCGATCCACCTGACGATCTACGCGGATCAGACCCCGATCACCGCGGCTAACTTCGTCAACCTTGCCCGCCGCGGCTTTTATGACGGGGTAAAGTTCCATCGGGTAATCAAGGACTTCATGATCCAGGGGGGAGATCCCACCGGCACCGGACGGGGCGGCCCGGGCTATCAGTTCGCCGATGAGTGTACCCCGAATCTCAAGCACGACTCCCCCGGGATCCTCTCCATGGCCAATTCCGGACCGGGGACCAATGGCTCCCAGTTCTTTATCACCCATGTGCCTACCCCCTGGCTGAACGGGAAACATACCATCTTCGGCAAGGTACTCGGCCCCGATGATATGGCCGTGGTCAACTCCATAGCTCAGGGAGACTCGATCAAGACCGTTACTATCGAAGGAGATGTCCAGCCGCTTCTGGATGCAGAGGTTGACAAGATCACTGCCTGGAACAAGATTTTAGATAACAGGTAACCACTTTTTACCGGTTAAAATTATGCCAGACAAAGACCCCTGCCGCCCCGATACATATCGGGGCGGCAGGGGTCTTTGTGTTTCTCGGTTCAGTCGAGTAGCTTTCTGAACTTTCATTTCCCGGGGATAAACCCCGGGGGGATGTGCCTTGTCTGTGACAACCTATATCAGGACAGGGGACGCCGGCTTTGAGTGTTGAAAATTGGGTAGTGAACATCGCTTGTTCAGTTTGCCTTCTCTCCCTCCCCTGCCCTTCTCTTCTCTTCTCTTCTCTTCTTCTTCTCTGTTCTCGGTATATCCCATCCGCCTGATTCTCTGAGCGGCCAATAATCCCCGTCATAATTTACACAAAAATAGGGGAAATTAGAGGTCCAGGGAAAGAGCATATTTGCTATTTTATGCTTCCATTTGACTGCCATAGTGATACGAATATTTTAAATACTTGACCAAAACCCAATTCCCGCGGCAGGAATTGGGTTTTGGTCAAGTATTATTAATGCCTCTCATCGAACTTGTCGAAGAGGTCGAGCTTCTTTTTCACCGGTTCGGCGATGGTATTGAATTTATAGAGGAGATCGTGCGGGCCGTCCACTTCGATGGTTATCTTCAACCCCTTCCGGCTCCGGCGGATCTCGATTGACTTCTTACGCATCGAGTGAATGGTGGGGTCCTCATCACAGATATCCTCAATGATATCGAGCTGAAGCTCCCGCTCATTCTTCTCCTCGTCCGGTTTCTGCCGGTAAACCTCGTACTTCAGGTCGGCTAGATCCATCTCTCGGTCAAGTATCATTTTGAAATATTTCTTCCTCAGTTTTGGATCCTCAATCCGGAGAAGCCATTCGCCGTGCCCGGATGTCATATCCCCCGCGATAATAGCCTTCTTCATCGCCGGGGTGAGATTCTTCACCAGGTTATAAAGAACATAAATCCGGGACTGGGACTTCCCGCAGGGTTTGATCAGAGTCTCTACCGAATAGCCGTATTCATCAATCAGTTTCCGGTAGGCATACCCCTCTTCCAGCCGGGTAAAATCCTTCCTATTAATGTTCTCGACAAAACCCATAAGGGCGGCTTCCCGGTCATCTATATCGTCCCACACCTCGACCATGAGATCGGAAGAGCACACGTCTGAACTCCAGTCACACTGATATATCTCGTATGCCGTCTTCTGCTTGAAAAAAAAAAAAAAAAACAACAATATAATATGAAAAATAAAAATCCTGTCATTGCTATTTGTCCTTCGAATCACTTAACCTCTTCCCTCACCTCCACCTTGTTTAACTTTGTTGTTTCGCTT
>CAKZYZ010000020.1 GCA_937885075.1 uncultured bacterium
ATAGTAGGGGAGCTATGTAAGTGTGTGACTAGTGAACAATTAGTTTGTTTTTTTTTTCAAGCAGAAGACGGCATACGAGATATATCAGTGTGACTGGAGTTCAGACGTGTGCTCTTCCGATCTGATCTCCTACTTCAACCTGGGAGTTAACTACGAAGCTCTGGGAGACAAGCAAAAAGGGGAAGAATTTTATCAAAAAGCCCTGGAGCTGGATCCGAATCTTCAGTCCGCCCGCGAAAAGTTGGGACTTCCTTTTAGCCCGCGGGATGAATCCGGGGAGAGTATTATCCGGATAAAAGCGATCCCGGGGGAATCCGCCCCGGCGCGAAGACACTATAATCAAGGAGATATATTAGCCGCGCGGGGAAAGCTCAACGAGGCGGTCTCCCAGTATTCCGAAGCGATCCGGTTGGATCCGGAGTATGCCGAGGCGCAGAATAACCTCGGCTGCGCTCTATTCGAACTGGGAAATGTGGACGGAGCGATTGTCCATTATTCCGAGGCCGTACGGCTCAAACCCGACTATGTCGAAGCGCGGAATAATCTGGGAGTAGCCCTGGCCGAACGGGGAGATCTGGCCGAGGCCGTCATTCAATATACTGAAGTATTGCGGCTTAAACCGGATTATGCCGAGGCGCGCAATAATCTGGGAAATGCTCTCTTTCTGGATATGAAGTTTGAGGAGGCCATTGACAGTTATCAAGAGTCGCTCCGTCTCAATCCCGACTCAGCCCGGGCGCACAATAATCTGGGGATTGTCTTTCTGCGCGTGGGCAAACTCGATCAGGCTATCGATCAATTTTATCAGGCCCTGCAGCTAAAACCCGATTTTGAGAAAGCTCAATATAACCTGGAGTCGGCATTGGATATGGAAAAGAACAAAGTAAAAAGTAAGAAGGAAAAAGTGAAAAGTTTAAAAGAGAACCGCAGAATTTCGAACACCGAATATCGAATGTCGAAGTAAAAGCAGGCCACTTCGACATTCGAAATTCGGAGTTCGATATTCGATATTCGCTTTTAATCGGGGCCGTGGCGGGTGACTTGGAAATTGGCAGTTGGAAGTTGGCCATCCTCCTCCGCTAAAGCTACGGCGGACAGGTTGGACATTCAGTTTTTAATTGGAAGTTGGCCATTGGAAGTTCGTCTTTTTCCTTTTGCCTTTTGCCTTTTAACTTTGTTTTTATATGGAGTGAATTAGATTGTTAATTAAATCGAACAAATTCAAAACAGCAGCCGGGGTGTTTTTAATAATCTGCCTGATGGTACTTCCATCCTGGATCTGGTTCCATTGCAACGGAATCTCTCTCTCCCCGGAGGCGATGGATCGCGGACAACTGGCCCGCAACCTTGCCCGAGGGGATGGCTTTACCACCGATTTTATCCGTCCGGCTTCGCTGCTTTTTGTCGAGCGAATCCCCGGTCACCCTGATCTTTATAATCCGCCCCTCTATTCCTGGCTTCTCTCACTGGCCTTTAGGATGGCGGGCGCCTCTGATAAAGTTATCTTTATTTTCTCTCTCTTCTTTTTCTGGTTGACGGGGATATTGCTTCTGATCCTGGCCCGAAAGATCTTCAATCCCTTAACCGCCTTATTAACCGCGGTAATCTACTTCACCAATACCTTCCTTCTTAATAGTGTCCTGAATGGTTCACCGATTCTGCTCGAATCATTTCTATTTATCGGCCTGGTCTATCTCCTATATTACCGAAAAGGCAATAATCTTTCCTATTTTCTGATCGGATTATTCTGTGGTATGGCATATCTATCGTCATATCTCTGGTTCTGGTTCCTGGCGCCGGTGATTATTTATTTGTTTCTAACTTCACGGGGGTTAACCGGTGAGAAGTTAAACGTAAAGACAATTGCTTGTTTCGCCGCCGGATTTGTTTTAGTGGTTATAGGTTGGTGGTGGCGGAATTGGCAGGTAACCGGCAATCTGTTCTTTAATCTGGGAGGGGGCGGCTATAAGATGTACACCTCAGTGTTCCCGGGAAGTTCCCTGTTGAGGGAGACGACCCTTCAGATCTTCGATCGCGTTCCTTCTCTGAAGCAATTGCTATTGAAGTGGGGTGAAGGGAGTGAGCTGGTTTATAGCCAACTGATATTCTTTACCGGTTCTTTCCTGGCGCCGTTTTTCTGGATAGCATTGATAACTCCTTTCCGGGATAGCCGGTGGTCCCGAATAAGGTTCTTCATTTTCGGTTGTCTTTTGATGGGAGTCTGTCGCTATATTATCCTCGACCGCCGAGTCGATGATCTGAATCTATTGATCCCGGTTGCTATTCTGGCTGGGACGGCCGCTTTCTCGGCGATATGGCGGAAACTGTCTTCATCAAAAAAGACGTTCCAGCGATCTCTCCTGGTCATTTTTCTGGGTTTAAATCTCTTCCCGTTCTTCGATCAGCTCCGGCTTACGCCACTTCCCGCGCCGCCGACAAAAAACAATTTGATCCGAATCGCCCGCCGGGTTGCTGAGGGAGAAGTGATTATCTCCGATCTCCCCTGGGCGGTAGCCTGGTACGCCGGAAGGAGTTCCCTGTGGCTTCCCGCCAGTCCGGACGAAGTTCCCGATCTGCTGGCGCGGTTTCCCGCGGTTAAATATCTTTTTTTAACCCCGGAAGCAAACGAGTATAGCTCGATAGGTGCGCGGATTACCTGGCCGGGAATTTACCAAAATCGGACTATATCTCCTTTCTGGAAGAACGGAGAGATCATCTCTCTCCCCGGGGAACAGTTTTTTTCGCGGATTACGCGAAAAAAACAAGTAAAAAGAAAAAAAAGGGAAAAGTTTAAAAGCGAACCGCGGAATATCAGACGTCGCTAAAGCTATGTCGGACAGGTCGAATATCCAATATCGACCCGAGATGATCCCCTCCGATGGCAGGGTAAGCGCCGATCATGCCAGCAAAGAAAGCTTTACTTATCGCAAGGTGCCTTGCGGCAAAATTGTCGAAGTCTCTGGGGGTGCTACCGGATTTATTCTGGGCCATGAGTGGGAAATAAAAATGTTGTATTCACACTTGACACAAGGATATTGTTTTCTTATATTAAAAGGATAATAAAAATGATTCCCCTGCTGAATAATCGTGGAGAGCTTCCTCCTGGAGTGCATCGTGCAACATTGAAAGAATTGAAAGTCCGCTTTGGACAGAGCAGCCCAGAGAGAAAAGAACTTTTTTCTGGTCTTATGCAGGCTCTCAATAATCTAGAAAAAGCGGGTGTACATAGAGTATACATTGACGGTAGTTTTATCACAAAAAAAGAGAATCCTAACGACATTGACGGTTGCTGGGATGCGCATGAAGATATTGATTTTAAGATTTTAGATCCGGTTTTTCTTGACCGGAGAAAAATGAGAGAAAAATATGGGGTTGATTTCTTCATTTCAGACGCTATCGAGCTTGGCTCGGGATATCCTTTTAAACGATTTTTTCAACAAAATAAGGATGGTCAGGCTAGAGGCATTATTGAAATTCAACTGTGAGGGATTATCATGATAAAGAATGAACATCAATATCGTGTTACGAAAGCTCAGATTACAAGGCTGGAGAAGGCTCTTGAAATAGCTACCAAGACTAAGTCAAAGCTTCATCCCGATTTGCGGCAGGCTATGCTTAAGGGGATCAAATCCCAAATTCAGGAGATGAAAGAGGAAGTTGCAGAATATAACAATCTCAGATACGGGCAGAAAAAATTATGTGTAACCATGCATGATTTATCCGAGTTGCCCACAGTTCTTATCAAAGCTCGGATTGCGAGGGGTATGACGCAACAGGATTTGGCAAATACTCTCTATATGAAACCACAGCAGATTCAGCGCTATGAAAGTACAGATTATAGAGCAGTATCATTTAGACGCGTTATTAAAATCGCTGGGGTCCTTAATGTTCATCTTAATGAAAGAATCATGCTTACGAAAGATAAATTAAGTTTGGAATCAAAAGTCAAAAGTCCAGTCTGAACCTCCTGAAATTATGGCATTGATTCGCATTACTTGAAAATTGGCTATGGATCGAGGTAGAGAGATTGGTGGTGGTATGGAAAAGTTCCAACAGAGAGAGAAAATTAATCGGGGCCAGGATCGCGGATATAGATTCCGCCAATGAAGGTCGATTAAAGATGTTCTGTGAAAGATCTGTAAATGCAGCTTGAAATAAAATTTTTCAAAGAGCATTATGTCTCTGCAGAAGTAAAAAGAAAAAGACGAATTTCCAATTTCCAATGGCCAACTGCCAATGTCCAAGTTTTGGGTCCCGTCCTGATATAGGTTGTCACATAGTAGGAGGAGAAAGAGTTATGGGACGGACCGTAATAAGATACAGCGAGGCATTTAAACGCCAGGTAGTGGATGAACTGGAACGAGGCAAGTTTGCTTCACCATATAAAGCTAGAAAGGCTTATAAGATAAACGGAGACGGGACAGTGGAAAGTTGGGTGCGTAAGTATGGGAGAGAAGATCTACTGCCAAAAATAATGAGGGTGGAAAGTTTGAAGGAACGAGATGAGATTAAAGAATCAAGAAAGCGAATTAAGGATCTGGAGGCAGCCTTAGCAGATGCTCACATTGACTGTTGCCTGGAGAACGCATTTCTTGAAATTGCTTGTAAGAGAATGGGAACTAACCTGGAGGACTTTAAAAAAAAGAACGCGTTGACGCTGTCGGATGTACGAAAAATGCGGAACCGGCTGTGAAGGTAAGTATAGACCTCCTTTGCCGCAAAGTTGGCATGAGCCGTCAGAACTATTATAAAGCTCACCGACGAAGGCGAAGAAAAGAGGTAGATGATGAGTTGATAGAGAAACTTGTTAAAGTTGAGCGGGCATCTCAACCGAGGTTGGGTGGTAGAAAGCTCTATTTCATGCTGAAACCTGAGATGGAGAATGCAGGAGTATCAATAGGGAGGGATCTATTCTTTGAGGCACTGAGGACGAATGATTTACTATTAGAGCCTCTCCCCGCGTCTCCTCATACAACAAATAGTCGGCATAGTCTTCCAGTATTTAGAAATACTATTAAGGGGCGTAGACTAACAGGCCCGAACCAGGTTTGGGTTAGTGACATCACCTATATTCGAACAATTGAAGGTTTTCTATACTTGAGTTTGATTACAGACAAATATTCGAGAAAAATAGTTGGATATAATTTGGGAGGTACTCTAGAAACAGAAGAAAGTTTGAAGGCCCTAGCCATGGCCCTGAAGACAAAACCGAAAGGTAGTCATATCACCCACCATTCTGATCGGGGTTGCCAATATTGTTCTCATCTTTATGTGGATAAGCTAAAGGAGAACGATTTCGAGATTAGTATGACGGAAGAGAACCATTGTTCCGAGAATGCGTTGGCAGAGCGTGTAAATGGGATCCTAAAACAAGAATATTGGCTGGGGAGTACATTTCGGAATAAAGAGCAGGTCTATCGGGCGGTAGAAGAAGCAATTCACTTGTATAATACACGCCGTCCGCATACGGCTTTGAATTATAAAACACCGGAACAAGTACACAGGATGGCGGCATAATCATGCTTTCTCTCCCCCCGGCCCTCCTCCGGAGGAGGGCCGGGGGGAGAGAAAAAAGAAGAAGTTTAACTATAAAAAAGTGACAACTTTAAATCAGGACTGGACAATTAAGATTAGTGGACTGCATAACAGCCAAGCCGAGGTGAATCAGCATGTATACCATTGTCAATAAGTCCTACCCCAGAATCGATGGGAGAGAGAAGGTTACCGGCCGGGTGAAGTTCGGAGGTGACCTGAACTTCGATCAGCAGCTCTATGCTAAAACCCTGCGGAGCCGTTATCCTCACGCCCGGATCGACGCTATTACCACGGAAGAGGCCGAAAAACTTCCCGGGGTAAGGGCGATCATTACCGCTCAAGATATCCCGGGCCGGAACGAGAAGGTGGGCAAGGGCCCGTTCCTTGCCGCGTGGGAAGTTAA
>CAKZYZ010000021.1 GCA_937885075.1 uncultured bacterium
ATGACTTAAGATAAAGGCTCGCTTGTAATTCGACTGTAATTGGACTTGCAATAGAAAGCTCCACCGCATAGTATTAACTCTTAGAACAAAGAGGATATGATGAGATGGAACTCGTCACTCACAAGTATACTAGGTCTTTTACTAATATATTGGGGTATTTCCAGATTAATATTTTATAAGAATATTGTGATTACCAAAGAGAAAGTGATTATTGAAGAACAAACGATACGAGGGAGAACAAATATCCAGGAACCGGTTCAAAATTATACCGGAATTAAATTGTCCGAGGAAGAAAGAAGATATGGTCAAGGGATGTTCACTTACAAAATATATATTCTTCACTTGATGCATCAAGACAAGAAAAGAATAGTAAAGTTGTATGAGCAAAAAAAATTAAGCTATGTCCTTCCGATTATGGAACAGATCTGTTTACTCCTACATTTGCCCCCCATTAATGAAGTTGGAGATAATGAGTAGGGATTTATTCGCAGGATTATAGGAAACCATCATTAAATATATGGCGGCGCAATAGCAAACTTGACGTTTAATTTGAGAATGATATAGTGGTTGTACGAGATATGTATTTAGGCATAGACAAGCCTCGGTTCTTATGACGCTGACAAATTTTATAAAGTAAGGAGAAAAGGGGATATGAATACAAGTTCATTACTGGATAGGATTAAAGATATGCCACCGGGCATTCAGCAAGAAATAGAGGATTTTGCTGATTTCATACTTAAGAAAAGAGGTCGTAAAAGCGAGTATATACTCCGTCAGGATTGGGCGGGGGCGTTGAGTGATTTTAAAGGGCAATTCAATTCTTTGGAACTACAAAAAAAATCCTTGGAATGGAGGGATATTTGAGAATATGTATCTATTAGATACTAATATTTGGCTTGAACATCTATTGGATCAGGAAAAATCCGAAGATGTTGGAATATTTCTTGGGAAAGTGTCCTCAATCGAACTTTTTATGACTGATTTTGCCCTTCACTCTCTGGGTGTAGTTATGGATAGGTTGGACAGGTTGGATACACTCGATATCTTCGTTCAGGATACATTTATTTACGGTGATGTGGGTTTGATAAAACTTGATCCTGGTGATATGGGTCAGATTATCCGAGCAATAGAGAATTATAATTTTGATTTTGATGATGCCTATCAGTATACCGCTGCCCAGAAATACAAATTAGAACTTATCAGTTTTGACAGTGATTTTGATAAAGCTCCGGGAGGAAGGAAAACACCGGCGCAAATATCAAAAAATCTATATCGATAAATCTGTGCAATCCCCGCCGGATAATCTCCCCGAAGATAATTCCTGAAATAAATCTTGATTGGAAATAAGCTACGAGAAATTTCAGTGAACCCCGTCGCCCCGTACTCGTAGCGGCGACCTTCAGGTCGCCATCGGGTGGCAGCCTAAAGGCAGCCGCTACGAGAGGACGGGGTTCACTGAAAGCTTACCGCTACGAGGTTGTGCCATAGCTGCTAAATTGCTAAGCACCAATACCGAAAAGACGAGGCGAGGCGACAACTTCAAACTTTAGGCACTTTTCCGCCAGAGGCGGATCAGCCTCTGGCTGAAGCGCATTTCAAACTTTAGGCACTTCTTTCAAATGCGAATCATAGCCGGAAAATTTAAGGGGCGTCGATTAAAGATGCTGAAAGGATTACAGATCCGGCCGACCTCCGATCGGGTCCGGGAGGCGCTCTTCAGCATTCTGGGTGATATGGTCGAGGGGAGCCGGGTACTGGATCTCTTTGCCGGTTCCGGGGCGCTGGGGTTGGAAGCGCTGAGCCGGGGAGCGGAAGAGGTGGTCTTCGTGGAGAAGGATCGGGATGCCCGGGCGATTATCCGGGATAACATTACTGCTCTGGCGATGGATGCGTCGTGTGAAGTTATCCCGGGCGATTACAGAAATATTCTGAAAAGGCTGGGGAATAAGGGTAGTTCATTCGATCTGATTCTGGCTGATCCGCCATATCAGGATACCGAAACCGGGACGGCGGAAAATCTATTGTCTCTGATCGTTGAATTTGGTACGTTACGGAAAAATGGGTTGGTGGTTATCGAGCATTCCCGTCGGGTCAAAATAAATATCCCAGATTCCTCCTGGAAGATAATTCAAATTAAGAGATATGGGCGGAGTTGTTTGACGATGGTGGCTGGGGAGGAGGGGGAAAAAGTTTAAAGTGCCTAAAGTGCGCTAAAGTGCCTAAAGTTGTTCGCCTTTGGCGGACACCAAACATCGAGCATCGAACGAAAGGGGACGAGGCCGGGGGGAAGCGGAATGTCCAATATCCAACGGCCAATAACCAATCTCCATGAGCAATGTCTATGGTGAAGGAAATTGGGAGTTGGCCATCCTCCTTCGCCAAGGCTACGGCGGACCGGTTGAAAATTCTTTATGGGGCTGAGGTAAGTGGAATTCTTGCGTTTTTTGCGTATTTCTTGACCCGCCATAGCTCGAAGAGCGACGGCTGGTTTGCGGCTAAATAAGGGGGGGGGTGAGATTGGGGAGAAACAAGAGTATATATTGTAAATAAGAAGGCTGAAATAAATCGAACCAACATTGATTAAACTCTTTTTCTCACATCCAATCACATTCAATCGTCTGGTCCCCCCCGATGTATTATGCGGGGTTAAAACAGCCGCCAATCCAAGGCGAAACAATTCGCGCAATTCGTGTAATTCGTAGTTCATTTAAGTGGCCGAGCCGCGGCGAAACAATTCGTGTAATTAGTGTAATTCGTGGACAAAAAAAGGGGGGGGGGGGTTGGGGGATAAGAACCAAGTAGTTTTAACTATAAATTATGAAAGAGCAAATTCATGCGATATACGCGGGGAGTTTTGATCCTATTACTCTTGGTCATCTGGATCTGATCATCCGGGCCCGGAGGATATTTCCCCGGTTGACCGTCGCGGTGGCGGATAATATGGAGAAGACACCGTTCTTTCCTCTCTCCCGGCGCCTGCGATTAATTAAGGAATGCCTGGTGGAGGATGGTGATCTAAATATTGAGGTAGAATCTTTCTCGGGTTTACTGATCGACTACGCCGCCCGAAAGAACGCCCAGGTTCTGCTCCGCGGTCTGCGGGCGGTCTCCGACTTTGAATATGAATTCCAGATGACACTGACCAACCGGAAACTCTCCCCGGACCTTGAGACTATCTTTCTGATGCCGAGTGAGGCCTATTCGTATATAAGTTCCCGGATGGTGAAAGAGATATTTCTTCTGGGGGGCGATGTATCCATTTTTGTTCCGCCACCAGTAATAAAAGCGTTTAAGGAAGGCAAACATTCGGTAAACCGTGGGGACATTGCCGGGGATTCTCGGGCTCTGTAGCCGCGGTCGTTGACCGCGGCCATAGGCATCCGCGGTCAACGACCGCGGCTACAGCCCCCCGCTAAGAGCGTGCCCCCCGGATCACCGATTGTTTACCGGGGAAGATAATGTTAATTGATCTTAAATCCATTCCCCTCGGGGGTCTGTACATAGAAGGTGAGGATCCGCCCGGTATTATTGAAATAGATGACCCGGATATAAAATTTTGCCGACCGATCAGGTATGAGATTAAAGCGTCATTAACCAAGCGGACGCTGCTGGTCCGGGGACGGATGGAGGTTGAAGTAGGGCTCACCTGTTCGCGATGTCTGAAGGAGTTTGAGGAGAAGATAGAGGTAGATGATTTTAATCTCCGCAAAGAAGTTGATGACCCCGCCGATACAATCGACTTGACAGAAGAGGTCCGTGCCGATATTATCCTCGCCCTTCCTAGAAAACCGCTATGCAAGATGGACTGTCTGGGAATATGCCAATCTTGCGGGCAGGATTTGAACGAAGGAGATTGCGGATGTTCCGATGACCGGTCGGATTCCCCGTTCGCGGGGTTGAATATTGATTGATAATCTGCTGTCTTGCCTGCCTGCCGCAAGCAGGGGATTTTTAAAGAATAAATAACAGATATTATAGTTCAATGGAGTTAAAAATAAGTAAGCGGTGTTGACTTAAATGTACTTACACTAAGTTAGCGCCGAAGGCGATAACTTATAAGGAAATTAATTATGGCAGTTCCAAAAAGAAAGACCAGTAAGAGTCGGAAGAAAAAGCGCCGGGGTGGAAGCACTTTTAAGTTGCCCCTGACTACGCTATGTCCCCATTGTCACCAACCCCAGCAACCCCATCGCATCTGCCCGCATTGCGGCTATTATAACGGAAAAGCGGTGATGGAAGGGGAAGAATAGGAACGTTAAAGATAAGTTAGCCCTGCCACCGGTAGGGATAACTTAAGGAGAAGAAGATGGCCCAGGAAAAAATTGGGATATCCGGCACCGGTTTTTATGTGCCCGAGAAAGTACTGACGAATGCCGATCTGGAGAAGATGGTTGATACATCCGATGAGTGGATTCTCTCCCGGACCGGAATCAAAGAGCGGCGAATAATCGCTCCCGGGGAGACGGTATCCTCCATGGCCGAGACCGCGGCCCGGCAGGCTCTTGATAGAGCCGGGGTTGCTCCGGAAGATCTCGATCTTATTATAATGGGGACGATCACTCCTGATGAGCTTCTTCCTTCCGCGGCCTGCCTTCTTCAGGCTCGGCTCGGAAATACCACCGCGGCCTGTTTTGATATCTCGGCAGCCTGCTGCGGCTTTATCTACGCTCTGGAGATAGGGCAGAAGCTATTGCAAGGGGGGAGATACCGGAACGCGTTAGTCGTGGCGGCCGAGACACTCTCGACCATCACTGATTGGGAAGACCGGGATACCTGTGTTCTCTTCGGGGATGGGGCAGGGGTGGCTGTCTTGAGTAAGGGGACAGATCGAGGCGAGATAATTGACTGTTATATCGGGGCCGATGGTTCTCACTCCTCGCTCCTGGAGATCGAAGCCGGAGGGTCTCTCTGTCCCATAACCCATGAGGTTCTGGATCAGAGGAAGCAGTATGTCAGGATGGAGGGTAATAAGGTATTCAAGCTGGCGGTTGCCTCCATGGTAAGCTCCGCCAAGCGTGTTCTGAAGCAGGCCGGATTGACATCTCAGGATGTAACCTGGCTCCTCCCGCATCAGGCCAACCTGCGGATCATGAAGGCGGTAGCCAAGAGACTCCATATCCCGGTGGAACAGGTCTATATCAATGTCGATCGATACGGAAATATGTCCGGCGCGACCGTCCCGATCGGATTAGCGGAGATGGATCAAAACGGACTCCTGAAGAAGGGGGATCTGCTTTTGATGGTATCCTTCGGCGGCGGTCTGACCTGGGCGGCATCATTGGTGAGATGGTGAGTAGGGAGTAGGCAGTGGAGAGTGGGGAGTAGATAAAAAAGGTAAGCAGTAAGCGGTAAGCAGTGGCCCACATACGTAGTTCTTAAAAGGGGCCGATGTTGTGGGATCAATTAGTGTAAATTAGTGTAATTAGTGGACAGCAAAGTCGCCAACCCGAGGCGAAACAATCAGAGTAATCTGTGTAATCCGTGGACAAAAAAGGGGGCGAGGCGGGGGGGATACAAAAACGGAGCAGAATCATGTTTTTAGAAGGAAAGAAAGCAGTAGTAACCGGCGCGGGCCGCGGGATCGGTAGGGCTATAGCACTGGCTCTGGCCGGGCATGGATCCGATGTGGCGGTGCTGGATATGGATGAAGCCGGTGCGGGTGAGACCGCGGGGTTGATCGAACGGACCGGGCGGAAATCATTGGCTCTGGGGGTTAATGTTTCCAGCCTCACGGCGGTCGAGGAAGCGATAAATAAAATTCTTGACCTCTGGTCCAGCATAGATATAGTGGTAAATAATGCTGGAATTACCCGGGATAATCTTTTGGTCAGGATGAAGGAAGATGAGTGGGATTCGGTTATCGCGGTTAATTTGAAAGGGTCTTTTAACCTGAGTAAAGCTGTTGCTCGGTCTATGATGAAGCAGCGGTCCGGCTGTATTGTCAATATAGCCTCAATTATCGGAATGATGGGAAATGCCGGTCAGGCCAATTATGCCGCGAGTAAAGGCGGGCTGATCGCTCTGACCAAGTCACTGGCCAAGGAGATGGCCCCGCGGGGAATTCGGGTTAACGCGGTTGCCCCCGGTTTTATCGCGACCGATATGACGGATAAAATCCCGGAGAAGCTCCGGGACGAAATGGTAAGCGCGATCCCGCTCGGGCGAATGGGTGAGCCGGATGATATTGCCGCCGTGGTCTCATTTCTGACCTCACCGTCAGCCAGCTATATTACCGGTCAGGTGATAGTAGTGGATGGAGGGATGTATATATAATAAATTAGCACCTGCGGCGCTAATTTAGTTTTGAAAAACGACTAATACTGTTTGATCAGGGCAACAGTGTTAGGATTATTAATAAGTATGGTATTATTTTAATGAGTCTTATTTTTGCGAAGCAAAAAGAAGACACGAATAGGAGGAAGGAAAATGTCGGATGTAACACAGAAAGTAAAAGATATTATTATAGAGCAGTTGGGAGTAAATCCGGAAGAGGTAACCGAGGAAGCTTCATTTATCGATGATCTTGGCGCTGACTCTCTGGATACGGTTGAGCTGGTTATGGCCCTTGAAGAGGGATTCGATATCGAAGTTCCCGATGAGGATGCCGAGAAGCTGACCACGGTTGGAGCCGCCATCAAATATATCGAAGAAAATAACAAATCCTGAAAATCTCTAAAAACGATATATAAAGATTCAGAATGTACCAAGTCCGTATCCACCGTCATTTAGATGGTGGATACGGACAAATTTTAACTTATAAAAACGAAAAATCAGTCTGGCATTGCATAACCTGGAAAGGTACAAGTTTTCCAAAAAACGTTGTTTAAAATACAATGCCAATAAGTTAGCCCCGCCATCGGCGGGGCTAACTTAATGATTAAGGAGGAAGGGATGTCCCAACGGAGAGTTGTTGTCACCGGTAGAGGAATAGTATCACCGATTGGCAATAATCCGGATGAGTTCTGGACTGCTTTAGCTGAATGCCGGAGTGGCATCAGCCGGATTACGGCTTTTGATCCTTCCGAGTTCGAAGCTCAGATCGCCGGTGAAGTAAAAGATTTAGATGTGGCTCAATACCTCGATCGGAAGCAGATAAAGAGGATGGATCGTTTCTGCCAGTTAGGGTTGATCGCTGCCTGTCAGGCGGTGGAAGAGTCCGGTCTTGATCTTGAACAGGAAGATACCACCCGGATCGGAGTCTTCGCCAGTTCCGGTATAGGTGGGCTCAATACAACCGAGAAGCAGCATAAGATCATGATGGAGAGAGGCCCTTCCCGGGTTTCTCCCCTCCTGGTTCCGATGATGATCATCAATCTGCTCCCGGGGCAGATCGCTATGAAATTCGGCCTGAAAGGGCCGAATTTAGCTATAGTGACCGCCTGTGCCACCGCGACTCATACCATCGGTGAAGCCCTATGGGCAATCCGGAATGGTCGGGCTGAAGTTCTGGTTGCAGGGGGAGCTGAAGCTTCAACCACCCGGCTTGGCCTGGCCGGATTCTGCTCGATGAAAGCTCTCTCAACCCGTAATGACGCGCCGGAGAAAGCCAGTCGTCCGTTTGATAAGGAACGGGACGGTTTCATCATGTCGGAAGGAGCGGGAATGCTGATACTGGAAGAGTTGGAGCATGCCCGGGCCCGGGGGGCGACGATCTATGGTGAGATTATCGGCTATGGATGTTCTTCGGATGCCTATCATCTGACCGCCCCGGCTCCCGGCGGCGCCGGCGCCGCCCGATGTATGCAGGTGGCCCTTGATGACGCCGGAATATCTTCGGGTGAGGTCGATTACATCAATGCTCACGGGACTTCCACTGCTCTCAATGATAAATTTGAGACTATGGCGATTAAGACTGTATTTGGCGAGCGGGCATATAAGCTGCCGATAAGTTCCACCAAGTCGATGCATGGCCATCTTCTCGGGGCCGCGGGGGCCGCGGAAGCGATTGTATGTATGCAGGCTATGGAGCACAATCTTATCCCCGCCACCATCAACTATGAAAATCCCGATCCGGAGTGCGATCTGGATTATGTTCCGAATCAGCCCCGGGAAGCGGAGATCAAGATCGCGATGAGTAACTCATTTGGTTTCGGCGGCCATAACGGCACCCTGGTAATCCGGCGCTACCGCGAATAAAAGAATGGGCTATGCCCATTCTCTTATGTTACTTCGATAAAATAATGATGGTCGTTGTTCAGAACAATAAAGTAGCGACCGGAGGGAGCTAATTTATTATGAACTATTTCTTGACCGAAGAACAGGAGATGATCAAGGATCTGGCCCACCAGATCGCTGAGGAGAAATTTAAGCCGCTCCGGGCGGAGTTGGATGATACCGCGGAGTTTCCCTGGGAGGTGGTAAAGGTCTTACGGGAATCGGATATGTTCGGAATCTATCTCCCGGAAGAGTATGGAGGGTTAGGCGGGGGCGTTCTGGAGTTATGCCTGGCGGTTGAAGAGCTGAGCCGGGTCTGCGGAGGAATGGCCCTCTCCCTGGCCGCGACCGCACTGGCGGCTTTTCCTATTCTCCTCTCCGGCAGCGAAGAACAGAAGAAGAGATACCTCCCTGACCTGGCTTCGGGGAAGTATCTGGCCGGATTCGCTCTGACCGAACCTGATGCCGGCAGTGATGCCGGGGCGACCAAGACCACTGCCCGCAAGGACGGAGATAATTATATTCTCAATGGGACCAAGTGCTTTATCACCAACGGAAGCGTAGCCGATATTGTAACCGTTATCGCGATGACGGATAAGAGCCGGGGGAGTAGGGGAGCGAGCGCGTTTATCGTAGAGAAGGGCATGGATGGGTTCAGTGTGGGAAAGGAAGAGCATAAGATGGGGATCCGATCGTCTTCTACCGCGGAGCTTATCTTTGAGGACTGCAAAGTTCCGAAAGAGAACCTGATCTCCCGGGAGGGGATGGGGTTTATTGTCGCGATGAAGACACTGGATCAATCCCGTCCGGGTGTAGCCGCCCAGGCGTTAGGGATCGCCCAGGGAGCCCTTGACGCGGCGGTCGACTATGCCCGGCAGAGGAAACAGTTTGATCGGCCGATCATTACCTTCCAGGGGCTTCAATGGATGCTGGCCGATATGGCTACCCGGGTGGAAGCCGCCCGAGCGCTGGTCTATAGCGCCGCCCGTTCGGCTGATGGGGGAGAGAAACGGGTGGCCAAAGATTCGGCGATGTGCAAGCTCTTTGCTTCAGATGTGGCTATGAGCGTAACCACCGACGCGGTCCAGATTCTGGGTGGATACGGCTATATGAAAGAGTATCCGGTCGAGAAGATGATGCGTGACGCCAAGATCACCCAGATCTACGAAGGAACCAACCAGATCCAGCGTGACGTAATAGGCACCCAGTTGATCCGGGAGAGCGCGAGTCGTAAATAAGTTGAAAGTTTGAAGTGCGCTAAAGTGCCTAAAGTTGTCGCTTTCGACCGGGTGGGGCCGGTTCCCTCGTTCTCATGCTCCGCGTAGGAATGCACCATAGCTCCGTGCCAGCATCGTAACGGGGGGCTATGTAGATATTCAAAGGATTAAGTTTTATATTTTTTCATTATTAATTAAAATAAGAATAATTATTCAAAGCACGAGCAGAGCGAGGCGAAGCGACAACTTCCAACTTTAGGCACTTTAGTGCACTTTAGGCACTTCTTCATCTGCGACAACTTCCAACTTTAGGCACTTTAGCGCACTTTAGGCACTTCTTCATCTGCGACAACTTCCAACTTTAGGCACTTCAAACTTTAGGCACTTCTTTTATGAACATCATTGTCTGCATCAAGCAAGTCCCCGACACAACCGAGATCCGGATCAATCCGGAGACCAATACCCTGGTCCGGGAAGGGGTGGAGAGTATTATCAATCCCTTCGACCTCTATGCAATTGAGGAGGGGGTCAGGATCAAGGAGGAGCATGGGGGGAAGGTTACCGTCATCAGCATGGGACCTCCCCAGGTGGAGAGCGCTCTGCGCGAGTCGATATCCCTTGGTGTGGATGAAGTGGTCCATCTCTGCGATCGGGCCTTTGCCGGAGCCGATACCCTGGCGACAGCCTATACTCTGGCCCGGGGGATAGCTAAGATAGAAGATTATGATATTGTCCTCTGCGGGAAGCAGGCTATCGATGGAGATACCGCCCAGGTCGGACCCGGTATCGCGGTCCAATTGGATATTCCCCAGGTCACCTATGTAAAAAAGATTGAAGAGATCGGAGATGGAGTGATCCGGGTCCAGAGGATGACCGAGGAAGGATATGAGATTATTGAAGGAGATCTTCCGATTCTGCTGACGGTAGTCAAGGAGATCAATGACCCCCGGCTGCCTTCCTTAAGAGGGAAGATGAAGGCGAAAAAGGCGGAGATCACCACCTGGACCGCCTCCGATATCGGTGTCGAAGAAGAACTGATCGGATTGGATGGCTCTCCCACCCAGGTAGTCCAGATCTTCTCACCTCCCGGCCGCGAAGGAGGAGAATTTTTTCAGGGAGAACCTACGGAGATGGCGGATCAACTGGTCGGGGCGTTGGAGAGACAGAAAGTTATATAAATCAGGGGATCAGGGGATCAGGTTATCAGGGGATCAGGCGAGGCGTAGTTTTTCCTGATAACCTGATCTCCTGATACTCTGATATCCTGATACTCTGATCTCCTGCACAATCTGTATAAATAAAATTTTTTCGGAGCAAAAATTTTAATGCCAATTCAAGTCATATCTGAAAAATGCGTCGGTTGTTCTATCTGTGTCAAATCGTGCCCTTACGGCGCGATTGAGATGGTGGAGAAGCTGGCGGTTATCGACCATGATGCCTGCACGCTCTGCGGGGCCTGTATCGAGCCGTGTAAATTCGGGGCTATTGTCCTGCGGCGCGAACATCACGGAACCGATGATCTCGCGTCCTATCAGGGGGTATGGATAGATCGGAAGAGCGTCGTGTAGGGAAAGAGTGTAGATCTCGGTGGTCGCCGTATCATTAAAAAAAAAAATCAAAAATAAAAACATAATAAGCATTGGTATTAAAGCGGATGCAAAACGATACACTTGGATCATATTAGTGTACTGTAACACA
>CAKZYZ010000022.1 GCA_937885075.1 uncultured bacterium
GACAATACAGTGCTTTGTGCGTTAGATGCATGTTGCGTTCTTCCTCTTTCTCTTTTTGTTTTTTTTTTTTAATGATACGGCGACCACCGAGATCTACACTCTTTCCCTACACGACGCTCTTCCGATCTGGAGAAGTTAGGGAATCCGGGTGGTCAGTAATCATGTTCTCATTTTAGTGCAAATTCGTGTCCCCGAAAAATGACTATGTCATCTCGGGGTAAAAATTAGTGGAAAGTAAAGCCGCCCCACCGAGGCGAAACAATCAGTGTGAATCCGTGAAATCCGTGGACAAAAAAGGGGCCGAGGTAGGGGGATAAATATAACAATTCGTGGACTGAAACAGATGAAAAATTTTACAATTATAATTTCGACTTTTAACGAAGAAGAGACTATCCGGGAATGTCTCGATCGGGTCCGGGCGTCAGCTCCGGAAGCTGAGATTATCCTGATTCACGGAGGAAGAGATCGAACCGCCGAAGAGGCCCGGGACTGGGGGAAGGAGCGTTCCGACCCTATCCGGGTATTCAACAACTATGGAGACAGCGGCAAAGCCCACGCCATTAAAGTTGGTATCACTCTGGCGTCTTATCCGATCATGCTCCAATTCGACGCCGATTTGCAGTTCGCCCCGGAAGATATTCCCCGGATGATTGAGCCGCTTATGGATGGTAGAGCCGATCTGGTAATCGGCTCCCGTTTCATGGAGGGAGTGGACAAGTCCGGATATCAGTCCAGTTTCTTCCGGGATAAAGGCAATACCTTCCTCAATCGGTATATTTCATTTTTAGCCGGCCAATCCATCAGCGATGTAACGACCGGGATGAAGTCCTGGAATAAGAAAGCCATCTGGGATATCGATTTCAAGGATAATCGCTTTGTCTATGAGATGGAGATCGTGGTCAGGGGCGCTTTGAAGGGCTATCGGATTATCCAGATACCGGTCATCTATCTCAGTCGTCAGGGAGGTGCTTCCGGACACGGAACCGGTCTTACCGAATTCTTCAGTATCATACGGACTGGCTTCTTAATCGCCCTCCGCGCTACCATGATCCGCTGTAATCTCTGGTAGATTATATACGGAAACGTATAAAATCTCAAATTCCAACTCTCCATATCGGCAGGTTGTTTTTGAAAAAATTCACCACCGACCTTGTGTCGGCGGGAATATGATTGATTGCTAACCTGCAAAAGAAAGAAACCCTGATTGAGTGAAAAGCATGGAACCAAGTAACCAACTGCCGATCATTGTCCTCGGCGGCGGCCCGGCGGGTCTTACCGCCGCCCTGACACTCATACGAAATGGCCGAAAAGTAATCGTCCTGGAGCAGAAACCAAAAGTCGGCGGGATATCATCTTCGAGTTACTGGGAAGGGTTTATCGTGGAGTTTGGTCCCCATACCTACCATGTCAAGAACGACGAGATCGACCAATTAATCAGGGATCAATACGACGGTAACCTCCCGACCAAGAAACGGATCACCAATATGCTGATCCGGGGAAAATATTACGACTATCCCCTGAAGTTCTGGCAGTTGATTCTAGGTTTGAACCCATTCTTCTCGATCCGGATAGTAGCGGATTTCGTATATACCTCGATTAAAAACGCTCTCTTCCCCCGTCCCGACGATTCCTTCGAAGCCTGGGGGATAAAGCGCTTCGGCAAGACCTTATATAATCTCTGTTTCGGACAGTATTCCCAGCGGGTCTGGGGGATCGCGCCCTCCAAGCTTTCGACCCGACTGGCATCATCAAAACTCCAGAAGCTGAATCTCAAGGATATATTGATCAAGCTGGCGGGAGGGAAGGGGCAGGAGCAGGCAACTTACTGGGATGATTTCATCTACCCGGAGGAGGGGATGGGGGTTGTCTTTGAGCGGATGGCCGAAAGGATAAGGGAGGAGGGGGGAGAAGTCTGGCTCGATATCCGGCCTCTTGCTATGTCATTTGACGGCAGGAAGGTCGCGGCAGTGAGAGTTAAGCGGGCTGGTGAGGAGAGAATGATTCCCTGCTCGGGAGTAATCTCAACTATCCCCTTGCCGCTGATCACCGATCTCTGCCGGCCTCTCTTCTCTGCTGAAGAAGGTGTCGCCGGGGGAGAACTGAAGAGCCGTTCACTGGTTCTGGCGAATATTATTATCGATACCGATCGTGTCGGACGGGCTCACTGGGTATATCTCCTCGACCCGGTATTCCGGTTCAATCGTTTCTGCGAGCAGAAGAATCTCCTCCTCGATCGAAAGCCGGAGGGGAAGACAATGATTACCTTTGAGCTCTGCTGTGAATATAACGATCCGCTTTGGAAAGCCACCGAAGCTGAACTGAGAGATCTGGTCCTGAAGGATATTGAGAATATCGATAAGATCGATGGTGATAAAGCCTCCGCCTGTATTCTGACCAGGGTGAGAGACGCTTACCCCATCTATGACCTCTCATTTGAGCGCAATTTAGGGATCCTCATAACTGCTTTATCAAAGATAGATAACCTATACTCCACCGGCCGCCAGGGGCTTTTTCTAAATACCGATATGCACGATAGCATGAAGTCGGGTCTGCTGGCCGCCCGGGCGGTTCTGGATGGCCGTCCCTCCGGTGAGTGGTATCGGGAGGCAGAGAATTTTCTGTAGGCAATGGGCAGTGGTCTGGCCCTGTAGCCGCGGTCGCTGACCGCGGGGTAGGCAGTGGGAGTGGGATGGGAGATGAAAAGCAGGGAGGGGAAGGGAGAAGCAGGGAGTGGCAGGGAAGCACCGGGCAGGGCACCGTCCGACCGGTCCGACTTGTCCGACCCACTCCGATCCGTCGGATCGCGATCCGATCGCCAGTATTATTATTTTTGAAGCCTTTCCTCCGTCCACGGTGTCTCCGACAATAAAGATGAAAACAAAAAAATATATAATACCCTCAATAGTAGCCATTATCCTCATCCTCGCCTTCCTCCTCCGGCTTAATTTCTTCTCAAACTATCGCCAGGCCCCGGTGGTCTGGGACGCGGCCGGATACAATATCCAGGCCAAAGAATTTACCGCGGCCTTTAGCGCCTGGCCGGATCGGGAAGCGTTCCTCACTCACTTCAAGAAGGCCTACGAGATGGCGTTGCCCAAATGTGAACTCTACCCCCTATTTTTAAGCGGGGTTTATCTGATCCAGGGAGCTGACTTTGATAGCGCCCGGGTAGCCCAGGCGATTCTGGGGGTGCTGAGTATCCTGCTCTTATATCTTATCGCCTCCCGGCTGATCAATCGCCGGGTCGCCTTGATCTCAATAATCATTGCCGCGGTATATATCCCATTTATCATCTCCGAAGGGCGTCTCCTTACCGAGACTCTGGCGATATTTGTTTTTATGCTCACCACCTGGATTCTGGTTCATACTATTGAGCGCGGTTCCTGGTGGCTTATTCTCCTGGCCGGTTTCTCTACCGCCCTGATGGTAATTACCAGAACGTTTTTCCAGTATATCTATCTCTTCTACTGGCCGATGCTGGTGATCGGGTTAGCCGCGGCTAAGATGAGAAGTACCTCCGGCAAGAAGCTCCGATTCCCCATCCGGCTCCTCCGGGCGCTTCCCTGGAAAAGCCTCTTTTTTATTCTGGCAATGGCGGTTATTATCGTCCCCCGCCTCTTCTGGACCCCTCAGGTAGACCGTTACCATCGTTCCTTTATCAGCGGGAGCTGGCGGAATGGTCTGGCCATGTACTGCGGAGTCTATCCCCCCAACCGGGGCCTCCAGACCACCGCCAGCCCGGGCGGTGAGATTCTCAGATCGACAAAAGTTGAACCGGGCCCCGGTGCCTCCGAAGATAAGCTTTTCAAGGCCTCGGTCCAGCTCCTGCTCCGGAACCCATTGGAAGTTCTTCCGGTTCTTCTGGCCAAAGGGCAACTTTTCTATCAGCGGGCTTACAATGATTTCCTCCAGAGTTATATTCTCTCCCCCGGAGCTGTCGATATCTTTAACCGTATTCTTCTGATTGCCGGTCTATTCGGCGCGTTTCTCCTCCCGGTCCTCGGGATCCGCGGCTGGCCGATAATCGTCGCTCTGGTATACGGCTGGGGGATCTGCTTTTTGGCCGATGCTGAGAGCCGCTATACTCTTCCTCTGATGCCGTTTATGATCATGACAGCGGTCTGGTTTTTCGATCGAATTGTCGGCACAGGGCTGAAATTATGGAGGGGCAGGAAAGGGAATCTATCCCGGTTAATTATCTTTCTCCTGATCTCCGGAGTTCTGCTCCTGCTCGCTATCTTCGGCCGCCCGGCTTTTACTATGGCCGCGCTTCCCGGTCTCTCCTTTGTCGGCGCTCATCGCATACGGGTAATATTTGTCTCTCTCTTTCTTCTCTCACTTATTCTCCCTCTTCTGTTTATCTATCAAACAAAGCTTCGCGGCTGGCGGAGATACCTCGCCGCGATCGGTCCGGTGCTCTTTATCCTCCTGGTCTATCTCTCGGCGCTCAAGGTTCATCCCTCCTGGCATGAATGGTCGGTTCGGCTGAACAGCCCGGAGCAGGTTGTCCGGCAGACAATTAATCTTCCGGAGAACCTGAAGAATTATCGGTCCGTGGATCTGAAACTGGACCTGGTCTCGGGCCCGAACCGGCGCTATGACCTGACCATCTCGATTGACGGCGAAGTCGTCCGTCGCTTTGAGGGAGGGTTGACCCCCGATCCCGCCTCCTGGGTTCCCCCCGACAAACGGAGAGCTTTCCCCATCTACCTCCGGGCCACCAAAAGGAAGATGCCGGATATCCGGCAGTGGTATACGGTACCGCTGGATATAAAGAAACTGGAGGGAAGGCGAACGGTTGAGGTTGAGATCAGGTTCTCTCCCGTCGAAGCAGATGAAGGCTGCTATGTGGATCTCTTCGGAGATTACAGTTTCGGGAATAGCCGGGATATCTTCGAAGGACCTACTTTCTCAAAATCACCCTCCCGGCTCTCACTATATAAATATCTTTTTGATGACGATTGGAGGATCTGGGAGGAGTTCGCGGTCGCCCCTACCGCGGGGGAGAGTTATATCGGCCCCGGCAAGTCCCGAAGCGATGATCTTTCTCCCGGGGCGGGTATCCAGTCCGGGGCTTTCCGAGTATTTCTGGAACTATCCCGCCGGAAAGCTCCCCCTGCCGGCTTTTCGGTAGCGGTCAAGCATCAGGATTATCTGACCGACAAATCAATCCTGGCGGATTACTATAACCTTCAGATCTGGGAAGTAAATCCCTGGAAGCGCAAGAGCGATTATATGTTACTGGAAGCGGCTCATGCCGCGCCCGGCCAAGAAGGCGGTTTTAATCTGATAGTCTACGCCGATACCGATCGGGACGGCAAACCGGATAAGCTGGTCAGCCGGTCCTCCTACCTCACCGCGGAGAAGAAAGGGGAGTGGAGTAGTTTTACCTTTGCCACCGAAGAGAAGAATATCTATGTCGGGCTGACCTGGCCCAAAGGATCAAAGACCAGAGTCTACTACGAGCGCCTCCTCTGGCCCGACGATCTCTTTCCCGAAACAATGTTCTACCGGACCGGGCCTAACGCGCCTACCGCCTATCCGGTCCTGACGAACATGAGGTTGCGGTTCCTGAAGTAATAATAGTAATCAGTAATCGGTGATCAGTAATCAGAAACCGTAACCCATGCCCAACCCTGTAGCCGTGGTCGTTGACCGCGGACCCGGTCCGAAAGAACCCCAACGGGGTTCAACGTGTAAGCCCAGGGAGAATCCCTGGGTTCAAGGGGTGAAACCCCGGGTTCTATGATGTTCGACCCCTTCGGGGTCAAAAGAACCCTAACAAGGTTTGACGTGGCGAGCAGGCGATCCTGTAGCCGCGGTCGTTGACCGCGGACCCTAGGCGCCCGGCCAGCCACGGTCCCCGACCGTGGCTACAGTCCTTGGTCTTGACCACACGGTGTCATTGCGAGCGGCCGAAGGACGCGCGGCAATCACTTCCGGAAAACCAGGTGGGGTTCCCTGATTACTGATAACTGTTTACTGATTACCGGCATTTTCCACCTTCCAGATCTCCACTGGCTCATCACTATAGACCAGCTCCCCCAATTTACTAAACTTCGCCAGCCCCTCGGCCGGATATCTATTCCGTTCAATCCGTCCGATGTAGACGTAGCGAATATCATACTTACTGAGCAGGTTTATGGCGGCATTTAGATTGGTGGTTTTATAGAGGAGATCCGTATCCCGTTTTCGCTGGTATGGTTCTACATTGTCATTTCTCCAGCCTGCTTCGTGATTCGCCCAGCCGACCGGGATAGGTAGTCCGGTAAAGGTGGCGACCCGGGAAGCCCAGTGATAGGCCGCCGATTCTCCGCCGGTATGGCTGCCCATATTTCCTGCCTCCAGGAGAACAGGCTGGCCGGAGATATTATTGTTGATCCACTCGATCGCCCGCCAATCATCCTCATCCCAGCTCCACTCGATCCATTGATTCTCCGGCGGTCGGCAGGAGATATATTCAATTCCGTTTAATGAATATGGCATATGAGGAGTATTCCGGCAGTTGCGAATTCTTTCTCCTGTCGCGCCCAGAGGGAAGAAGAGTCCCGCCGCGATGAAGAGTCCGACGACTATCTTCCAGAAGAATTTCCAGCCGGGGGTATTAGTCAATAGCTTATTGATGAAATAGACGGAGTAGACGGACGCCGCCCCCAGCAGAAGCCAGACATTGGTGTAGAGCTTGAATATCGTGTTCATCCGCTCATAGCCGCTTCCCTTATAGTGATCGGCCAGGAAGAAGAACTCGCAGAAGATAGTCAATCCGAAGGCGACCAGGGCCAGGATTAACGGGAACTGTTCACCCCTGTCAAGCGGAGAGAGGAGAAGGAGGAGGGCGGTGAGAATGAAGAGCAGGCTCATCAGGAGGACTGCCTGTCCGAAGATCGGTCCCGGTCCGCCGACTATCAGGATAATTATAGCCGCTATCAGGAAGAAAAAGAAAGGCTTTCGGGATATGGTTCCGGAGGTCTGGAGGTTGAACTTGCTGATATGGGATATGATATATGCAGCCTGGAAGAAGAGATATATTCCGAGAGCGACAAGAAAGAGGCCCAGGGGTGTGCGGAGAGATACTACGCCGATTCCTCCCCGTTCGTGACCCGCCTGTTCACTGATAAAGTTGAGATTAAATGGAAGATAGAGAATAAAGCTGAGAACGATCAGTACGCCTGCCGGAGCGAGAAATTTGATAAATTCCGTGATCTTATCCTGACGCGTTCCCTCTTCCGGCAGTCCTCGCCACTGGTTATAGGCCAGGATAATTATCGCGATAGCAAGGTAGACAGGATAATCCCAGGTATGGGCGCCCACCAGACACCCGATCATGATTGAGAGAATCAGGAGTCCTCCGATCTGCCGGAACCGGTTCTCCCCCAGCATCTTCCACCCGGAACCGGCTGAGAACGCCAGATTGAGGAGGAGATTGAGGATTGCCATATTTATCAGGTAGGTGATGACATAAGGGTGAAGATCTCCGTAGGTCAGGCTGAAGCTGGGAAATTCCGTGATCGGGTAGTCGAGAATAGTGCCGTCGTCCTCAATCTGCACCATAACCCGGGCACTCTCAAAAGAGGAGAAGTGAGTGTAGCCCTTCTTCATTATCTGGGTGACACCATCGAGATTCCCGATCAGCATAATGGCGAAGATCGCCAGTATCCCGTAAGCTTTCTTCCCGGTCAGGTTGTAACCGATCCCGAAGCAGGCCAGGATAAATAGTGTATAGATCAGGGCCAGGGCCATATTGAAGAATGTGGTGAGCGCGATGGGGATGAGTTTATGGAGAGTGGAGACAAAGATGAATCCATAGTAGTAGTAATTCATGATCTTCCCGGCGAACCAGGGATCAAGCGGAGGAAAATATTCGGTCTGGTCGATACTATTCAGAAGTGCGTAGTCCATGAATCGTTCAGTCTCGGGGTCGAGATTGGGATTGAGCGCTACTATTAAGAGCAGGACAATCAGCGCGATCAGAAAGATCAACTCGATCAGGAGAAGGAGTCTGTATTCCTTCTTCAGAAAAGAGAGCAGTTCTTCCCGATTCTTATATCCAGCCCAGAGAGAGAGACAGATAAGGCAGAGCAGGGAGAATATTACCGAAGCCATCCCGAAAGGAAATATCTTCATACTGGAGAGCATCCAGGAGAGAAAAGTAACCAGCACCAACCCCACCACCCGGGAGATCGAGTACCCCCGATCCTTCAGACCCGGCAGGATCGAGAAGAGGAGGGGAAAGGTCGCGACCCCCAGGACCGTAGAGATCAGCCAGAGTATAAATATCTGCAGAAAAATCATAAAGGTAATATAGTAGGAGTCCCCTAATAATAACAGCAAAAAATAATTAAAAAGAAGAATGGTAGTAAAAACTTGTGGCCATATCTGGCCGATCGGCCAGATATGGCCACAAGTATGCCGAGACGGGAAAAACTTTGGATTAATTGATAGAGAGCTTAATAAAATTTGAGCTCATAATAATAGGTTGGATAGACTGATATCCGGGATTATTTATTTCGTGTCCGCGGTAAATAATTCCGGAGAATCCATCAATTTGAAAGTTTTTTTAACTTGTTCGATGAAATCCAGAGCCTTTTGTTGAGCCCAGTCAGCGGGCAATAACTGAACAGGGAGATGGGGATCTCGCGCGGCAATAGTTTGATAATCCCATAACAATGAATTTAAGAATCGTTTTCCGAGCTGCGATTTAGCGAGATCAGTATTGTCCTTGTTGTTATGAATCCGCCTGAGTCGATCTGAATGAATTTTAATCAGATATTGGTATTCAGAATTTATAGTCTTGATTCTCCAGAAAGTTTGAGCCACTTCAACCCCTGTCAAGCCTCTAAATTGCTCAACAGTCATTTGGTATATACAATCGAATAGGTTCATCTTTCGAGAGAAGCGATCTATGAGTTTTCCGAAATCATAAGGTGTGATCCAGATACTTCGCTGGACCTTTCCGAATCCCAGGGACTTAAGATAGCTCCTTAGATATCTCCTCGATTCTGCCTTCTTCTCCGGGACATCAAATATTACCACTCGCCATTTCTCATCCCAGGTTTGGCGGGAATGCCATCCTGCTTTCCGATGAGCTCGGATTGCATTTTTTCCTTTCTCGGTGAGGTGAAGATAAATCTTATTCTCTTTTCGACGCTTCTTTAGGAGTCCATCTTTTTCAAGCCGGGTAACAGCTTTATAAATACTATTGGTAGTATATTGTAGATTCCCCCAGCTCATTTCATAGGGATTTAGGAGATAAACCAATCCCTCGTAAAGGCTGATTAATATCTGATCTCGCAGAGATGCCATAGGTTCTCCTTAGTTGTGGCCATATCTGGCCGATCGGCCAGATATGGCCAATGCCTATTCTAATTTAACTATATTTAGTGTTGTTGTCAATAAATGAAGAGAAAGAAAGAGAGCAGTAATCCAACTGATCAGGAGTTATTTGGTGTAACAGGAATTTCGTGCGTTAATTATTCGGGATTTATTTGAGATAGGGCATCGAGTAGCTTCTTCTTTTGAGCGGGATCAGTCGCTTGATCGAGGGCTTTAGTGAGATGGGGGAGGGCTTTTTCTGGTTTGCCTAACCTGTTCAGGTAGAGGAAGCCCAGGTTGTAGCGGGCTTTATAGCTCTCCTTGATCCGCAGGGATTGTTCATACTCGGCGATTGCTTCCGGATATTTCTGCTGGAATTGATAGATGCTGCCGAGGTTGGTCCGGGCCTGCCAGTCATTGGGTTGGAGTTTTAATCCGGCCCGGAAAAATTTTTCGGCTGGCCCATACTCTCTGTAACCGGCCAGAAGACCTCCCAGATCGAAATAGGCGGGGGCGAAGTCAGGGTTCTGTCTCAGGGTTCGGTGGTATGACTGCATGGCTTTTTTGAACTGGTGCGCTCCCTGATAAGCTTTTCCCTGACGGTAGAGGAGTTCGGCGGTAGGTCCCGTTCTGGCGAGTACCCGGGAGTAACAGTCCAGCGCTTCGGACCATCGCTCCTCGGTCTCATAGGCTTCCGCTAACCGGTAATTAATCTCCGGATCATCGGGGGAGAGTGAGAGGATATTTTCGAGCAAGGGTATGGCCGGAGTCGCGTCCCCTCCCATCTCTCTCAATCGGGCCAGTTTCTGGTAGGTTGAAAATAACTGCTGTACTTGGATGGAGTTCGTCCGTCCGGCCAGCAAGCGGGCTTCATCGTAGTAGTGCTCGGCTAATTTGGGATAACCCTGGCCCTCATAAGCCAGGCCGATTTTGAGATGGAGGGTTGGAGACTCGGGGAATCTCTGGAGTAACTCCTGGTATAGTTCAAGCGCTTGATCATATTGGTTCAGCAGTCCGTGGCCGTCAGCTATTCTCTCCAGGATTATCGGCTGGCCGGGTAGGATTGCTTCCGCGGCTTGAAGGGTCTCAAGACCACTCTCAACCGCCCCAGACTGTAACTGCGCCATCCCCCAATTATAAAGTGTGAGCGGGGACGATGGGCGGTCGGATGAAGTCTTCTTCCAGAGGGAGTAGTTTGATCTCCAGACCGGTTGTCGGACCAGAGTCATGATTGCCAGAATGATTATTACCAATCCTGCCATAAAGCTCCGTTTCCTTCCGTCCGGTGAGGTTTTTGCGCGGCAGAGACCGGCGAATAGGAGAGCGAAACCAAGTGAAGGGAGATAGAGGTATTTTTCAGCCAGGAGTCGCGGCATCGGGTAGATGTTGGAGACCGGAATCAGAGCTATCAGAATCCAGAGCGCGCCCTGAAAAGGGAGGCGTCCGGCTTTACGGCAGACGAGGAGCAGGATTATAATTCCGGCCATAATAGCAGCCTGCACCCCATAGATGGAGGGGGAGGGGAGCGGGATGACTGCCAGGGGGTGATGGGGGGAGAGGTTAATGGGGAGGATCAATAGCCGGAAGTAAGTGAGTATTACTGATGGAAGCTTAATCAAAATCTGGGGGTAGGTAATGAGCAGATCGAACTGCCCCAGGCCGGTCGGCGTTTTAAGGAGAAGGAATCGATAGGCCAGGAATGCTCCGGTTAGTATGAGAGAAAAGGAGAAGACGCGAATCCGACGTCGGTCTCTCCCTCGTCTGGAATGAACTATTGGTGATGCCGCCGGCCGGAGAATCAAGAGGAGAAATGGGGCTATCGCGAAACTTTCTTTAGAGAGGAGAGCACAGATGAGAAAGAAGAGGGAGGTCAGCAGGTGATGGAATTTTCCGGAAGTTAGATGCCGGAGAGCCGATAGTAAAAATAATAGAGTGAAGAGAGTCCCTAACAGTTCCGCCCGGGAACTGAGATAGATAACCGTCTCAGTATTAACCGGGTGAACCAAAAAAATAAGAACCGCTGCCAATCCAGTCCTGGTCTCCGCTCCCCATAGTTTCAAGAGTAGATAAAAAGAAAAGCAGCATAATCCGTGGAGGAGGATGTTGGTAAGATGGAAGCCAAGAGGATTCAGTCCCCAGTAGCGGTAATCGAGTAGATAAGAGAGTGAGCGAAGCGGGCGATAGAAGGAATAGGTGGGTTCTGTAAAAAACCCCGGGATATGGCTGACATTCCGAATAAGCCGGTTTCCCACAATCACCATTTCATCATCAAAGACAAATCTGTAATTAAGTACCGGATAGTAAAGGAGTAGAGCCAGCCCGGCCAGAATGAGCCCGATCAAAAGGTTCCGGTTTGTAAGCTGTTTCATACAGCAGATAATACATTATGGAGGGTGATAATAAAAAATAAATTTGGAAAATATTCTGACTCTGGTATGATTAGCTTGTGATGGCTCGAAAAGCCTTTTAAACCACGAAGAGCACGAAGTTCACGAAGAAATCTGAAAACCACAGGAAAAATTCCATAGTTTTTATTGTTTTTCTTCGTGTTCTTCGTGACCTTCGTGGTGAATATTTAGTTTAAGCAACCCACCGATTGATTCAATTGTGTGATAGGTAAAGTTGCGCCGAAGGCGCTATGTTCTAAGATTGAGGAGGAAAGATGAAATACGCGGCTATTCTGGGAGTAATTATTTTCTTAATGGCGCCGGTTGTTATAGCGCAGGAAGTAGAATTGGCAGCGGAGGATCCTGATATGGGAGTGACAATCGGAGGGGGCGTCTGGGGCCGTTATCTCCACCTAAATCTCCAGCACTGGTGGGATTCCACCGGGAAGCGTCTCCCTCAGCAGGACATATTCTATTACGGGGGAAAAGTTGTAGTCTGCGGTCCGATTGGGGAAGGGGTGATGCGCTGGCGTCTTGGAGGGAGTGTCGGCCTGGCCGGCAATAACGATGACGATATAGATGAAGTGGACCTAGATCGGAAGAGCGTCGTGTAGGGAAAGAGTGTAGATCTCGGTGGTCGCCGTATCATTAAAAAAAAAAAAGACAAGAACAAAAAAAAAAAAAAAAAAACAGTACAAACAGAACATCACTAACTATATTCAAAAAACAATATAACGACGTCGATCTAAGCTCGAATCTTAT
>CAKZYZ010000023.1 GCA_937885075.1 uncultured bacterium
GAGCTGGCGTGTGTATCCTTGTGTTTTTTGTGATGATTTTTTTTTTAATGATACGGCGACCACCGAGATCTACACTCTTTCCCTACACGACGCTCTTCCGATCTCCCCGTCATCAAAGGTGTCGGTGAATAAAGTCCAGTCGCTAAAATCAATCGGTGTAAGGGTGGGGGTTGGAGTAACTATGGGTGTATAAGTAGGGGTGGAGGTTGGCGATGGAGTGTACGGAGGATCTCCTCGTTTAACACCTCTATTTTCAATCTCCTGATCCCCATCGCTGCCCTCAATGCCATCTACGCCATCGACATCTATTATAGAAGCTGAATTCCTTACATTATAATAACCCGGTATAGGGATATCGCCTTCCCTCCCAAAATATTGCTTTGTAATACCACGGATTGCCCAGAGTCCATCGATGGGATTAAAGATCGCGATATCACGGATACCGGGCTCCATATAATCAAGGGGAGACGGGATCGCGCCGGAGCCTCCGAAATAGACGCGAGTGATATTCCTGATTAACCATAGACCGGAGCTCTCTCGGTAAAGAGCAAATTCGGAAACACCGTTGCCGTCATAATCACCGGGGATAGGCAGGTCCCCTTCCCTTCCAAAATATAGTCTGGTTATCCCCCGGATCGCCCAGAGACCGGAGGGAGGACGAAAGACTCCAACGTCACTGCATCCATCCCCATCATAATCATCGGGGATCGGCATGTCCCCTTCCGCGCCGAACCAGTATGATCCGATTCCCCGGATACCCCATAACCCGATATGAGGACGATAGACTGCAATATCCCGGGTCCCATCCCCATCATAATCTCCCGATACCGGAAGGTCGCCCAGTATGCCGAAGTAACTTCGGGTGAGGCCTCGAACTACCCACAGACCGTCCGCGGAACGAAAAAGAGCGATTTCGGATCTCCCGTCGCCATCGTAATCGCCGATGGCCGGATAGTCCGAACCCATGCCGAAGGATACGGCGGTGATGTCACGGATAAACCAAGCGGAGGTGTTCGGCCTGAAGATACAGATATCTTCCAGGCCGTCTCCATCGAAATCACCGCCGGGGAGAAGGAACGGAGTTACGACTTTCGAACCGGATAATTCCTCGCCCAATACTGGATAACCGCGGAAGAAGAGCATGGCCATAAGTAGACGGGTGAAAAATTTCATAGTTTTCATCGGCGCCTCCGGTGGTATATTTTCATTAAATACAAGAAAACCCGGTTTTAGAGCGTATGATTTAATTTTCCGGTATAACTCGCTATATGATTTGGACAGGATAAAAAAATTCCGAACAGATATAATCTGTCCGGGATAAAAAATACTTGTTGTAATTTGTTCTTAGGAAGGAAGAGAGAGAGAGAGAGAGAGAGAGAGAGAGAATTACGGTGGCGATAAAAGGAGATTGAGTATATCAGACTCAAAGGGTTTCCTTTATCTGTTATGTGCCATTTATAGAAATATACTATGGTTACAGAACCAGTAAAGTATAATATTTACTCCCCGTCAAGAAAATAAATTAAATATTATGAATAATTAATTAGTTGTAATCATTATTACGTTAAAAATGAGTATATAAAAATAACGGAGAAATCACTGGATAGGAGTATTGATAATTTGCGAAGCCAAGTTCTACTCATGCTCGCAACTTGGTTTTTCGGGGCACCCGGATGAATATAATGGCTGCTTTGGAATTTTCTCTCTCCCGAAAGGAGAGGAAGTTCATTTAATACCTCGGTGGCGACTTCCGGATGCCCCGAAACTTTTACCTGCCGAGGTCAACCAGACTGTGTCGCAACCACCAAAATGTCATCGCGCGCCCCGCAGGGGCGAAGCGATCTCAATTTGTGAACAAAAAATATTACTTGCCAACGGGTTGAGATTGCTTCGTCCCCCTCACTTAGTTCGGGGTCCTCGCAATGACAAAATTACGTCAAAATATCAATTGCGACACAGTCTGAACGACCTCGGCTACAGGGGGAGGCACACCAGGCATAGTTGCAACAGGTGTCCC
>CAKZYZ010000024.1 GCA_937885075.1 uncultured bacterium
CGGGACAATAACCCCTAAGGAAAGCAGGACGGCAGGAGAGTGATTACTTGAAATTCTCCTGATTTCCTGCTTTCCTTAGAGGAAGAGTTGCCCGGGAACAGCGAGAGCTAAGTTCCTGCTTCGGAATTTCAATAACCTCGTAGTGCAGGACTTCAGTCCTGCCTTCGTTGGGCAGGACTGAAGTCCTGCACTACGAGGTTGCGCCATAGGCGCTAAGTTCTATAAAGACCGGAAAATCCAGGTGAAAGCGACAACTTTAAACTTTAGGCACTTTTCCGCCAGAGGCGGATCAGCCTCTGGCTGAAGCGCATTTCAAACTTTAGGCACTTCTTTCATGTTAAGTATCCGAAAATTAACCGCCATCAGTCATACCTACCGCCATATCGAACGCTATCGTCAGATTCTTCATATCGCGTTCAAATACGGCTTTGGAGAACTGCTGGACCCGCTGAAGATCAGGCGGTTCATAGAGGCGGGGTTAAGAAAGTTCTCCCGGAAACGGAAGGAGGCAGTGGAGACCTTTACCGTACCGGAGCGTTTTCGGCTGGCCCTGGAAGAACTGGGTCCAACATTTGTAAAATTAGGCCAGGTGCTCTCTACCCGGCCGGATCTGATCCCCCTGAATTTTATAGAAGAACTTACCAAGCTGCAGAACGCGGTTCCTCCCTTCCCCTATTCAGATGTCCGGGAGATCATCAAAGATGAGACCGGAAAATTCCCGGAAGAGATTTTCGCCGTCTTTGAGGAGAAACCAATAGCCGCGGCCTCTATCGGGCAGGTGCACCGGGCCCGGTTAAAAGACGGGGCTGATGTGGTGGTAAAAGTTCAGCGTCCCAGGATCAGAAAAACAATTGAGATCGATCTGGAGATTATGCTCCACCTATCCGGTCTGATGGAACGGCACCTGGAAGAGCTGCAGGTCATACGACCGAGCCTGATTGTCGAGGAGTTTGCCCGAGCCCTGGAAGAAGAGATCGACTATACCGTGGAGCTCTCCCATATCGAGCGCTTCGCCCGGCTGTTTGAGGGAGATGACACCGTCCATGTCCCCCGGGTCTACCGGGAGATCTCAACCGAACGGATTCTCACCATGGAAAATATCCGCGGGATCAAGGGGGCGGATATCAACACCCTGAAGGCGGAGAATTACGATCTCTCCCTCCTGGCCCAGCGGGGCGCCGACCTGATTATGAAGCAGATCTTTGTCTTCGGATTCTTCCACGGCGATCCGCACCCCGGGAATATATTTTTCCTCCCGGGAAATGTTATCTGCTATGTCGACTTCGGAATGACGGGAAAAATCAGCCGGAGCGAGCGGGAGGATTTCGCCGATATGCTGATGGCCCTGGTCCACCGGAGCGACAAAAAGATGGTCGAGGCGATGTTGAAGCTGACCGATTACAATGCCGAGCCCAACCGGGAAAAACTCGAACGGGAGATGGGAAATTTTCTTGATCGTCACCTCTACCGCCCTCTGAAAGAACTGAGACTGGAAGAATTGCTCCGGCAGCTCCTGGACCTGGTGACGAGAAACCGCCTCACTATAAAACCCAATTTTTTCCTCCTGATCAAAGCTCTCAGCCAGGTGGAGAGCCTGGGGGTGGAACTTGATCCTGACTTTGATATTATTACTACCGCAAAGCCCTTCATCGAGAAGATTCAGTTAGCCCGGCTCAACCCCAAAAGAATTGCCGAAGAACTCCTGGAATCAGGTGGGGAGATGCTCAATCTGCTCAGAGATATCCCGGGGCAGGTCCGCTCAATCCTGGAACAGACCCGGAATGGAAGATTGAAGATAATATTTCAGCACCGGGGGTTGGAGCCGGCCCTCTCAACTCTTGACCGGACCAGCAACCGGATCGCCTTTGCCATCGTCCTGGCAGCCCTGATTATAGGATCCTCGCTGATGGTGCTCTCCGGAGTACCCCCGAAATGGTTTGATATCCCGATCATAGGACTGATCGGATTCCTGGTAGCCGGGATAATGGGATTCTGGCTCCTGATCACCATTATCCGGCACGGGAGGATGTAGTGAAAGAAGTTAAAAGTGCGCTAAAGTGCCTAAAGTTGAAAGTTGTCGCCTCGCTTCGTTATGGGTGCGGGCGCTGGTACTCGCTGGGTAGTAAGTAATAATAATTAGCCCTGGCTACACCGTTGGCTAATTGCTGTGGGTGGGGTTTCTAACCCCGATTTGCAGACTCCCAAAACGAAGTTAAAGATATCTCTGATAGAATTATTTAAATTATAAATCAGCCTGCGACCACACTCCACAGCTCCGACACCGGAAAAATCAGGCGCAGGCGACAACTTTCAACTTTAGGCACTTAAGGCACTTTCAACTTCTCTATGACCGCAACCCTTGATACTCGACTGAACAAGGTCCAATTCACTGTCCTCGATACCGAGACCACGGGGGTTAATCTCGATGATGGGCATGAGATTATTGAGATCGGGATGGTTCATTACTCCGAAGGCGAAATTAGCGATTCTTTTGAAACTCTTCTCCGGCCCGCTTCCCCCCAGACCGCGGAAGCACTCGCGGTACATAAGATCGCCCCGGAAAGTCTGAAAGACTCCCCCTCCTTTGCTGATATGGCCGACCGGATTATTGACTTTATCGGGGAAACGGTCATAGTCGCCCATAACAGAAACTTTGATATGACCTTTATCGATACCTCCCTCCGGCGGATCGGGAGACCGGCACTCGGGAACTGGTCGATCGATACACTCCTTCTCAGCCATGAACTCTGGCCGAATTTCTCCTGTCACTGCCTGAGGTGCCTGGGACCGGGCCTCAAACTGGGAGAGAGCGGAACTCACCGGGCGCTCGATGATGTTTTCGCGACCACCGCTCTGCTCAAAAAAACAATCGAAGACCTCTCACAGCTCGGAAAGGATACTCTCCGTGATCTCCATCCGGTTCGGAGAGATTATACCTGGGAGACTGGTGATCTCACCCGAAAGATCCGGCAGACGGTCCGTTGCGCGATCAGCAAAGGGAAGTTACTCGAAATATCTCTCTATGATAAGGATGAATGCAATTATTACCGGATAACGATTCACCCATTGCAGTTGGAGGAGAACATCCTCCACGGCCATATCCCCGGTGAGACCGGGGATAGAGAAATCCCCATCTATAATATTATCACCATCGCACCCGTTGACGGAACGGAGGCATTATAACCTGTTGCTTCTTCGGGGAACCGAGAACACAATGGCCGATTTAGGAAAAGGTAAGTAGTATAGTATCACTTGCCCCAGTTTATAAATCTGTGTCCACGCTTCCTTCGGGACAAGAATTCGCGAAATTCGTAGTTCATAAAAGTGGCCGAGGCGAGGGAATTTTTGCGTATTTTGCGCATTTCTTGACCCGCCATAGCTCGAAGAGCGACGGCTGGTTTGCGGCTAATAAAAGGGGCCGAGGTAGGGGAATATTCTTAAAATTTATCTTTCAAAAGGAAATTTGTTATGCCAACAAAACTTGTCCTTCTCCGTCACGGCGAAAGTATCTGGAACAAAGAAAACCTCTTTACCGGCTGGACCGATGTCGATCTCTCGGATACCGGTCTCAAAGAAGCAAACCGGGGAGCGGAAGATCTTAAAGAAGCCGGCTTCACCTTCGACCTGGCCTTCACCTCGGTCCTCAAACGGGCGATCCGAACTCTCTGGATTGTCCAGGATAAACTCGACCTGATCTGGATTCCGGTGATTCGGGATTGGCGGCTCAACGAACGCCATTACGGCGCGCTCCAGGGATTGAATAAAGCGGAGACGGCAAAAGAGTACGGTCCGGAACAGGTGCATATCTGGCGGAGAAGCTATGATGTGCCCCCGCCCCCCCTCTCCCCGGATGATCCCCGGAACCCCCGGTTCGATCCCCGTTACCGTGATATCGACCCCGCGCTCCTCCCGGTTACCGAGTGCCTGAAAGACACCCTGGAGCGGGTGATGCCTTACTGGAACGAGACCATTATTCCGGCTATAAAAAGCGGGAAAAAAGTTATCATCGCCGCTCACGGCAACAGCCTCCGGGCCCTGGTGAAATATCTCGATCATATCTCCGACAAGGAGATCACCGGACTGAATATCCCCACCGGAATCCCCCTGGTCTACGAACTGGATGAAGAATGCCGGGCGCTCAACCATTACTATCTCGGCGACCCCGAAGCGGCTAAAGCTGCCGCCGAGAAAGTATCCAAACAAGCCATGGTGTAAAGGGACTTCTGGAGTTGCATACCCCTGCCGCTTTATGCGGCAGGTGAATCAGTTTATCAGCTATTATCCGCGACCTCTTTAGCAGAGGAGGCCCCCGTGACTTTATGTCACGGGTGAATAAGTTCATAGCTAAATAAAGTCAGAAGGAAACCTTTAAATGTTGTAACAGTCACTTACTCACCTCTCGTTACGACGCTCTGCATCGTAACGGAGGCCGCTAAGTGCGTTCCTACGCGGAGCGTTGGAACGAGGGAAGCTTCCCGGGCCGGCCAGTTTGTAATTTCGGATTTCGGAAATTTGGAATTTATTTGGAATTTGGTGCTTGTTCTTTGTAATTTGCCAGCATACCCAGCCCATATTACCTATGAATCACAGCCCGCCTCTAAAGATTGCGGATCTTATAATCGACCCTCCGTTTATGCTGGCTCCCATGGCCGGATTCACCAAATCACCCTTCCGGTCCATCTGTCTCCGGCTTGGCTGCGGATTGGTATTCACCGAACTGGTGACCGCGGAAGGAATCCTCCGTCATAGGCCCCGGACCATGCATTATCTGGAGACACTCCCGGAAGAGACACCGATCGCCGCTCATATCTACGGAAACAACCCCGACTCCATGGCCGAAGCGGCCCGGGTGATTGAATCCCTGAACCGGTTCTCACTGATCGATATCAACTGCGGCTGCCCGGTCCCCAAGATAATGCGCCGGGGCGGCGGCGCGGCGCTGATGAAGGATCCGGAAAAGATCAGGAAAATCGTAGAGACGGTCTCTAAAGCTGTCTCACTCCCCGTTACCGTCAAGACCAGGATCGGCCTTACCCCGGATTCAATAAATATCTCCCGGGTCGCCCGGGCGGTTGAGGAAGGAGGAGGAAGAGCCATCTTTATTCACGGGAGAACAGCGAATAACCGCCATAATGGCCCCGCGGATTGGGAGACAATCGCCCGGATCAAAGATGAGGTCTCCATCCCGGTAATCGGCAATGGGGGTATCACGACCGCGGGAGAGGCAGTGAAAGCAATAAAAGAATACGGGGTAGATGGCGTGATGATCGGCCGGGCAGCCATCGGCAACCCCTGGATCTTTGAGGAATCTCTCTCCAGATGGACCGATCAGCCATTCACCCCCCCCACCGATCAGGAGCGCTTTGAAGTTATCACCGAACATCTCCAGAAGCTCCACCGGTTCATGCTGGCCGAAGCTCGGATCCGCAAGCGAACATTAGACAAATCCGGAGCCGCGACCTGCCGGCATTTCTACGGCCATCTGGTCCGCTACCTGGCCGGAGATCCCGGACTGACCAAATTCCGAAAAGAGATTATCCAGACCACATCAATCGACAATCTCCTGAAAAAGACCAGACTACTCCTCCTCAATAAAGGCTATTAACGTCGTAACTTCACAGTTGTGATATTGAATTGTCGTGGTATATTATTATCGGTGGCACGACAATTAATTGACCAATCCTATATCTTGAGAGTGATGAGTTCTCGTCTACTTCTGCCCCTTCTTCTTAGCAATGTCCATTGTAAGCTTGGAGTGCAGGATGGCAAGCTCAATCCATCTGTTGACCATTTTTTTGAACCGTTTATAAGTGGC
>CAKZYZ010000025.1 GCA_937885075.1 uncultured bacterium
TCAAGAGTAGGTGGCTGTGTCGAGGATGCGCAATGACGTGTGATGGCAGCAGGTGGAGTGGACGGTGAGGGGGGGGGAGGTGGGGGGGGGGGTGGGGGGTGTGGGGGGGGGGGGGGTGGGGTGTTTTTTTTTTTTAATGATACGGCGACCACCGAGATCTACACTCTTTCCCTACACGACGCTCTTCCGATCTCCTGATAACCTGATCCCCTGATAACCTGATCTCCTGATACTCTGATCCCCTTTCTTTACAGCAACTCTCCCTGTAGACCTTTCGGCAAGTCTATCTCAAGATGTTGATACGCCAGCGGTGTAGCGCAACGGCCGGTGCGGGTACGCTTAAGGTAACCCTGCTGGATCAGATACGGTTCATAGACTTCGGCCAGAGTGTCGCCTTCCTCACCGATAGCGACGGCAATCGTGTCGATTCCCACCGGGCCTCCGGAGAACTTGGTGATGATCGTCTCCAGGATCCTTTTGTCCATCTCATCCAGACCCTTCTCGTCCACATCCAGCATGCTTAACGCCAGATGAGCGATATCCGGGGTGATCTTGCCGTCGGCCTTGACCTGGGCGTAATCCCGTACTCTCTTCAGAAGTGAATTGGAGATCCGGGGGGTCCCCCGCGAACGGCGGGCGATCTCCAGTGCCCCGGACTCCGTGATCTCCACATTAAGGATGCGGGCGGAACGGAGGACAATCTCCATTAACTCTTCGGCCTGATAAAAGTCAAGCCGGTTGACCAGCCCGAACCGGCTCCGCATCGGAGAGGTCAGAAGGCCATACCGGGTGGTTGCTCCAACCAGGGTAAAATTAGCCAGATTGAGCCGGACCGAACGGGCCGACGGACCCTGATCAATCATGATATCGATAACAAAGTCCTCCATCGCCGGGTAAAGATACTCCTCCACCACACTGGAGAGCCTATGAATCTCATCGATAAAGAGGATATCCCCCTCTTTAAGATTGGTCAATAGTCCAGCCAGGTCGCCCGGCTTTTCAATAGTGGGACCGGAGGTCGATTTGATGTCACACTCCATCTCCTCCGCGATAATATAAGCCAGGGTGGTCTTCCCAAGCCCCGGCGGTCCGAAGAAGAGGAGATGCTCCAGGGGTTCACTCCGGCCCTTAGCCGCCTCGATCGCGATATTGAGGCGCTCCTTGAGCTTAGCCTGACCGGTGAACTGATCGAAAGAAGAAGGACGCAGCTTCTGGTCAAGAGGAAGATCCTTCTCGGTGAGAGTTTTATTTATAAATCTGTCCATAATAAATTAGCTCCCTTTGGTCGCTAATTTAGTTTTGTAAAATATATTTAATTTAAAGTACATCTATGACGTTACTCCTATGTCAATAATTACCGAGGTCAGCGACCTCGGCTACAGGGCCAAAATCCCATTCCCTATTCCCCAGGACAGGGTATCAGGATACCAGGGGATCAGGAGATCAGGTGGCTTGATAGTGACCGGGTCCTGCTTTTCCCTCCTTCTCCCTTCTTTTGGATATTGGTCATTGGATATTGGACATTTCGCTGCTTACCGCCCACCGCTCCCCCCTACTCCCTGCCCCTCCCTCCTACTCCCTGTCACAAGTACTTTAATGATTCCTTCAGCAATCTCTCCACCGGCCAATCCGGTTCCGCCTCGGAGAGCGCGCGGATCATGGCTTTATGGGCCGGGCCCTGTCGATATCCCAGGGATAGGAGTGCCCGCATCACGTCAGCGACTTTATCTTCCGCCTGCTTGAGTCCGCTCTTTCCCGCCTCTTCCCTGATCCGGGGGAGCATGGTTATCTTATCTTTGAGTTCCAGGATCAGCCTCTCCGCGGTCTTCCTCCCTATCCCATGAATGGTCGAGATAAGGTCAACATCACCGGCAACAACCGCGCTTTTAAATGAGGACGCTTCCATCCCGCCCAGCACTCCGAGGGCAACTTTTGGACCTATCCTCGATACACCCAGGAGCATTAGAAAGAGAGTCCTCTCATCCGCAGCCGCAAAACCGTAGAGAGTCAGCTCATCCTCGCGGACATAGAGGTGGGTGAGGACATAAACCTCCTCGCCGGGACGGGGGAGTTTCTCATAGGTACTGAGGGGGATAAGAAGGCGATAGCCGATCCCATTGACTTCCACCACCGCAACATCAGGGGCGGACTTAATTAATATTCCCTTTAGATACTCAATCATTAAGTTATCGCCTCCGGCGCTAACTTACTGGAAGTGCTTTAAAATTAACGCCCTTTATTAATTTTGAATAACAAATTACCTCTAAAAACACACCTTCAATGCTGGTTCAAGGCTTGCCCAATCTTATTTTTCCGAAGGAAAAATAAGAATATCGTGGAAATAGGTGATTCCCAATGCCAGTGCGTCCGAAACATCAAGCGGGGTCGGCGGTTCCTCCAGATCCAGCAGGATCTGGACCATCTTCTGGACCTGGCTCTTATCCGCCCCGCCGTTTCCCACCACCGCTTTCTTTACCCGGCGGGCGGCATAGGTAGTAACCGGGATATCCCGCTGGGCGGCGGCCAGACTGCAGATGCCTCTTACTTCTCCCAGTGTTACGGTCGATTTGATGTTCTTCCGGTAAAATATATCTTCCAGGACAAATCCCCGGGGGAGATATTCTTCCAGCAGATCACTAACTGAACTATGGATATGAGCCAATTTTTTGGCGTGACTCAAGCGCGGGGTATTCCTGATCGTCCCCGAGGCCAGGACAATCATCTTCTCGCCCCGCTTCTCCAGAATGCCGTAACCGGTTACTCTGATTCCAGGATCGATGGCTATTATTCGAGATGCTCTGGAGATCATTGTTTTGAAATACAGGAAGTGATAATCGGTAAGCAGTTAGCGGTAAGCGGTGAGCAGTAAAATATCGCCAGGCGTACTGCTCACTGCTTACAGCTTACTGCTTACCGAAATAAATATTCTCTCCTGTGAATTATATATTTCCCGCCCTAATGCCCTACGACTCCTCCAGCAACTCCTCCGGTATATCACAGTTGGAATAGACATTCTGAATGTCATCGTGCTCTTCCAGAGCGTTGAGGAGACCCAGCAATCTCCGGGCTTCTTCCCCGGTTACCGGGATCTCGGAGTCGGGGATCTCCGTGACCTCTCCCATGATTATGGGAATATTACTCTCCGCGAGGACCTTCTTCACCCCCTCAAAATCAGAGGGATCGGTATAGATTTCAAAGGAATCCCCTTCCGCTTTAAAATCTTCCGCTCCCGCTTCCAGGACCAGAGAGAAGAGGGACTCCTCATCAACCCCTTCCGCGGATACGCTGAAAAACCCCTTTTTATGAAAAAGATAGGAGACCGCCCCGGGACCGGCCATACTTCCTCCTCTCTTATCGAAGAGGTGTCTGATCTCCGCCGTGGAGCGGTTGCGGTTATCCGTCAATACCCGGACCAGAATCGCCACCCCTCCCGGACCATAACCTTCATAGGTTGCTTCTTCATAGGTAATCCCCGGGAGTTCGCCGGTGCCTTTCTTGATCGCCCGATCAATATTATCCGCCGGCATATTGGCATCCCGGGCAATCTGTACGGCTGTCCTGAGACGGGCATTAGCATCCATATCACCCCCGCCATCACGGGCAACCACGGTAATCTCTTTTACCAGCTTACTGAAGAGCTTACCGCGTTTAGCGTCTTTAGCTCCCTTCTTATGCTTAATACTAGCCCATTTTGAATGACCGCTCATTTATTGTTCTCCAGATAGTATTTTAAATATACCGTGTCTTTCTCTCCTTATAATCGTCCTGCTTAAAAAACAGTAATCAGTGATCAGTAACCGGTAATCAGTATAGCCTACGCCCGACAGCCAGGCCAACTGATTACCGATCACCATTTACCGATTACTTTCTTCCTCTATTCCTCTTCTGTCTCCTCTTTCATCTGCTCCACGATCTTCTGAGCTATACTCCCCGGGACTTCCTCATAGGTATGGAACTCCATCGTGAACATTCCTTTTCCCCCGGTCAGAGATCTTAATTCCGGGGTATACTTCAGCATCTCGGCCATCGGAACCTGGGCTTTTATTACCTGCACGGATCCGGCCGGATCCATTCCCAGGATACGACCGCGGCGTGAGTTCAGATCACCGGTAATCGCGCCCATATATTCGGTCGGGACCGTAATGGTAACGTTCATAATCGGCTCCATCAAGGCCGGACGAGCATTAGCGGCACACTCCTTGAACCCCTGCCGCCCGGCGATCTGGAAGGCGATATCCTTAGAATCAACCGGGTGAGTCTTACCGTCGTATACGGTCGCGGTGACATCTATCAGAGGATGACCCGCCATGGTACCTTTCTCTAAAGCGGCCAGGTATCCTTTTTTGACACTCTGGACCAATTGAGTAGGAATATGCCCGCCCACTACTTCATCCACAAAAAGAAATTTACCGCCCCAGGGAAGTTCAATCAGCTCTTTCTTCCCCTTCCCTTCCGCGTTCTCCATGCCCGGTGTGTAGGGCTGGATATGCATCCAGACTTCGGCAAACTGACCCGCTCCGCCGGATTGTTTCTTATGACGGTACTTGGTCTCCGCTTTTCCCCGGATGGTCTCTTTATAGGCAATCTTGGGGGAGCGGACATCGACATCGACATGGAAGATCGAGCGGAGCCGGTTTACCACGATCTGAATCTGGACCTCCCCCATCCCCGAGAGAACGAACTCCCTGGTCATGGGATCCCTCCGACCTATCAGGGTAGGATCTTCATCAAGGAGCTTATGAATCCCCGCGGCAACTTTGTCTTCATCTCCACGATTTTTCGAGTAGATAGCCCTCATCGCGGTCGGAGAAGGGAACTCGATCGGAGAAAAGCGATACTCTTTCCCGATCGCGCAGAGAGTATCTCCGATGGATGTCGCCTTGAGTTTCGTCAGCGCGACAATATACCCGGGCAGCGCGGTGGATATATCTATCTGCTCTTTCCCTTTAATCACATAGATATGCCCGATCCGTTCCTTATTGCCGCTGCTGGAGTTATAGACCTCCGAATCCGCTGAAAGCCGGCCGGACCAGACCCGGAGATAGGTGAGTTGCCCGACAAACGGGTCATTGATACTCTTAAATACCCGGGCGCAGAAAGGCGCGTCTTTGGCCGGGGCGACCGTATCATCCCCGACTGTGATATCCCCCCGATCAGCCGGAGAGGGGAAAAGATCGGCAAAACTCTGCAGCAGTTCTTTTACCCCGATCCCCTGAATCGCGCTGCCGGAGAAGACCAGGTTAACCCCGCCTTCGGCAAAGGCATTGCGGAAGCCGACTTTAACTTCCACCGGTTCCAGAGTTCCGCTCTCCAGATATTTTTCGATCAGGCTATCATCCGTCTCCGCCGCCGCTTCAACCATCTTCTCTTTAAATCCATCGATCTCACCCTTCAGGCTTTCAACTACTATATCTCCGGCATTATCATCCAGAAGATTACAGACCGCGGAGAAGGACGGATGATCCCCATCGGGGAGATAGAATGGAAGGGGCGACCCCGCCAGATCATTCTTAATACTATTCAGGGCTTTGGAGAACTGGGAGTATTCTTTATCGAGTTTATTGACAAAGAAGGCGATCGGAAGTCCTTTCTTCCGGGCCAGATCCCAGACCCGGCGGGTCCCGGAATCGATCTCTCCCGTACCATCCAGAACAATAAGAACACTATCCACGACCTCCAATGCCACAACCACTTCCCCCCAGAAATCCATATATCCCGGAGTATCGACCAGAAATAGGTTCTTCCCGCCGAAAGTGCAGTTCAAAGGAGTGGTCCGGATACTCCCTTTTCGGGCCTTCTCTTCATCATCGGTATCCGACAGGGAACTTCCTTCATCAACACTTCCCTGGCGGGTATTGGCGCCGGCGGCATACATCAACGCGTCAACCAGTGTGGTCTTGCCCATGCCGTTCCCGCCGAATACCCCGATTGTCCTGATGTCCTTTACTTCAAAATCAGCCATGGTTTTTATCCTCAAATAGATTGTTTAACGATTAAATACAATTGTTCACTTTAGCGCGACTTTGGTGAATAGTAAACGGGAATAACTACAGTAAGAACTACAGTAAGCGGTAAGCGGTTAGCAGTAAGCAGTAAATTCCAGTAAGCGGTTAGCAGTAAGCAGTAAAATATCGCCTGGAAGCCAGGCTAACTGCTCACCGTTTGCCGCTTACTATGCTTTTAAACTGCTTACCGCTTACTGCTCACTGCTTACTGCTCACTGCTTACCGCTCACTGCTTACCGCTTACCGTTTACCGTTCACTGCTTACCGCCTTCACGCCCTCCCCATATATTCTCCGCTCCTGGTATCTATTTTAATCCGTTCTCCTTCCTTGATAAATAGTGGAACATTCAACTCCAGCCCCGTCTCCAGCTTGACCGGTTTGCGCACGTTGGTGGCGCTATCTCCCCTTAATCCTTCCGGGGCTTCGATCACTTCCAGTATTATACTGGGAGGAAGATCCAGCTGCATGGGAATATCATCTTCGGTGAAGACAATATCATACCCGGTACCCTCAACAACAAAATCCTTAAACGGATCAACCAGTTCCTCCGGAATGGTGATCTGATCGTATGTCTCGGTATCCATAAAGACATACCCGCTTCCATCTCGATAACTATATTCCAGTTTCTTCCGGATTAGCGGAACAACCTCCACTGTCTCGTTGGACGCGAACCTGGTCTGCGAAGTCCGACCGGTCCGGAGATTGCGCAGCACGGTCTGAACAAACGCCCCGCCTTTCCCCGGTTTAACCCTTTCTTTCTCCAGGACCATACAGATATCATTGTTATATCTGATCGCGTTCCCTCTTCTTATATCATTCGCATTAGCCATATAAATTATCGCCCTCGGCGCTAATTTAGTGGAGTTACACTAAAATAACACCATTTAAAAATTTACAACACTTTGATTTATACCAACACCCATTACAGGTTCACTGAAAGCTTACCCCGGTTTTCGGTCTTCCATCGCGACCTCAAATCCTTCCCTAACCGGTGCAGCACTGTAAAGCGGATAAGAAGCCCTCTGCTCGAGATAGAGATTAATCTCTTCGCTGGCCTCCGCGGCGTCCTGATCCTCCCAGATGGTAATGGAGAGTGCTTTAGACTTTTCCCGGTCAACCAGCAGGTAGAAATTCTTATATCCTTTCTGAGTTTTAATCTCGGGGTTAATGTATTCCTCATACAACTCCTTAAACTCATCGATCTGGTCCGGCTTGATACTTACCGTGATCAACTGGGCATACATACTATTACCTCCTGGTAAAAAAAGTGCCTAAAGTTTTCAGCCAGAGGCTGATCCGCCTCTGGCGGAGAAGTGCCTAAAGTTATTCACTTTCACTCGGCTTTTCTGGCATTAGAATCCCGCTCAATTCAGATGCCTGAAGTACGTAATAAAAAACTACTCATCGGCACAGATATGGGGACACAAATTTACTTTAAATTATATCTGCAATATTGGTCCAATGCTTGCAAACTAATATTTTTTTTGCAGAAAAAAATATTAATTCAATTTAGATACTATAAATCACTCCGCCAAGTCAATAAAACAAAACCGGCGAGCTTGATAATTACTCTGTCCGCCCGGAGAGAGACAAAACCAGGGGGAATATCGTAATAACCCGTTGTCTCGAATAAGAAGTAGAGATGCTGACAGAGATAAGCTATACCCGCGGCGCTAATTTGCTGCTTCGGAATTTCAATAGGTTCGTAGTGCAGGACTTCAGTCCTGCCCAACGAAGGCAGGACTGAAGTCCTGCACTACGAGGCTACACCGTAGGCGCTAAGTCCGTTTTTTAGCCAGGACCGACACACTTATATCCGTTCAACGCTGAGAGTTATATTAATGATCCTGGCGTATTCTTATTTCTCCAGCCGATACTCTTTCCCGGTCCAGAAGATGCTCCGTTCTTTCTCCCGGTAGATTCTCCCCTTCCATCTTACTCCCTGGCCGGTGATCCTACGCCAGAAAGAATTGAGGGCGATGAATGCCAGAAGAAGAGAGCCGATCGGATGGGTCAGAGCCCATCCTCCCGCTGTCCCGAGCAGACGATTGACCCGAAACCGGATAATTATAATCAGTAGACTGGAGAGAGCCAGGAGGACTGCCGAGGTGGGATATCGCCCAATAAATAGAGGGAAGAGAAATGGCAGCATATTAAAACTCAGCGCGTAAATCACTTCCAGAAAAACGACAAGAATATTATTATTAGCTCCGCTCAGCATATACCGGCTCCAGCCCGCGAAAGTCTCCCGCAGGCCCCGGTACATTCTTACCCGCAGAACCCGGGTGGCGATAACCAGATGAGCGGAGAGCCCCAGTGATTTGGCCCGCTCCATAAAGGCGACATCGTCCGGAATAATATTGCTCACACTCTCCCACCCTCCAATGGTCCGGTAGGCGGCCTTTTATACCAGAAAGAAAGTGCCGCTGGCCCCGGAGCGCCGGGACTCCGGTCGGTTGAGAGATACCGGAGGAAAATAGTCCCAGAAAAGCCAGAAGATAAACGGCTGAAAAGTATTCTCCCAGAAACCACGGCAGATCTGTCCCGGCAGGACCGTCAGAACGGAGGCGTCGTGTTCCAGGCAGTAAGCCAGCGCGGCACGGAGGTGGGACGGATGGTGCCGGGTATCGGCATCGGTAAAGGCCAGCCAATCCCCCCGTGAAGCCCTGACCCCTTTGCTCACGGCAAAGGCTTTTCCGATCCAGTTTTCCGGAGGCTCCTCATTATTTCAGACCAGGCGGATACACGGGTCATCCTTCTGAAATCTCTCGATGATCCTTACTGTCCCATCCCGGGATCGGTCATCAACAATGACTATCTCCCGGTTGGTGTAGTCCTGGCCCTGAAGGGAGATGATACAATCTCCGATATCCTTCTCCTCATCCCGAACCGCGAGAACAATTGAGATCAAAGGGGATGACTCTATCTCAACCGGATCGGTCGAGAGGACAGGATCAATCCGCATCCTCCACAGCATCATAACCAGCTTGATCAGCCAGTAAATAGCCAGCACCGCGCTAATGACAAAGATAATTCCTTCCTTTAAATAAATAGCCATGATAGGGATAGACAGATTACGCTTTATTATTTCGGGATCCCGAGTTGTTTAATATTAAGTCTCGGGTCCCGAAATCCTTCGGGATCCCGGTTGTCTTAATTGATATTACCGGGACAATAATCTTATTTTTTCTCCGAAAAAATAAGAATGTGCAAGCATATAACCAATATTGAAGTATGAATTTAAAGTAGATTCGTGTAATTCGCGAAATTCGTAGTTCTTTTCTCTTGAATTAGCGAAGATTTCTCCGCCCCGAAGTTTTAATCGGGGGCAAAATTCGCGGTTTAATCAGTTGCGTAGCTAGGTTCTAAAACAAAAATTACCTTATCAATCCGGCCGGATTTTTGATAGATTTTTTTCTTTCTCATAAGGCAACTTTACCGGAATGAGATATTATTATCCCGGACAGTTAATTCAACCCGAGGATCTACCGGCGTTAGTTTCAGTGTATTTTCACTAAGTTAGCGCCGAAGGCGCTAACTTATGGAGCAAAAGCTCTTAAGACTATTCTATGAACTGGCCCAACGACAGAGTCGGCTGGTTGTTATTATCATGGCCGGGATCACGGTCTTCTTCGCCCTCTTTATCCCCGGCCTTACCGTCTCCTCCTCATATAATGGACTGGTCTCTCCGGAAGAACCGGAACAGGCCCGCTTTCTCGCCTTCCTCGATGAGTTCGGCGCCGCCAATGACCTGGTGGTGATCCTGGACGGAGACCCCGCAACTCTTATCTCCGCCGCGGACAAATTTGCCGGGGAGATAAAAAAGGAAAAGGAATATGTCCGGTCCATATTCTATCGGATTGATCTCGGAAAGATGCTGGGGAGAGCGCCTTTCTTCCTGCCGAAGGAGATGCTCCGAGAAGGATTGGATGGAATCACCGGCTATCAAACTATAATCGAACGGATCTCCCGACTGAAGAACCTCCCGAGCATCCTGAAACTGATCGGCGATGGTTTCGGCGACCGGATACCGGGTCTCCCGCTTGATCCCGACACAGGTGCCCAGGCCCTCCGGGTCCCCCTGGAGCTCTTCCGGGAATGGCGGCGACATCTGGAGAATCCCTCCCGGGCGGGGATTGACTGGTTTACAATCCTTGAAGATATGGGGGGAGCCGGGGAGAGTATGATCGCGTCACGGGGATATCTCCGCTCCCACGACGGACGAATGATCTTTCTCTTTGTCCGGCCAACCTCGACTTCGGATGAGATAACATTTATCAGCCCGTTTGTCCGGGCAGTCCGGCAGGCCTGTAACCGGGTTCTGGGAGAAGATCCCTCCCTCAAGTCGGCCATCAAAGTAGCCTTTACCGGGATGCCCGCTCACGCGCTCACCGAGGTGGAGGCCATTAACGCCGACCTGCTCAAGTCGACCGTGATCTCGGTGGTGCTGGTGATCCTGATCCTGATCGTCGGATTCCGCTCCGGGAAGAAGATCATTCTGGCCATTATTCCCCTGGGATGCGGGATGATCATTACTCTCGGTCTGACAGCTCTCACCATCGGCCATCTCAATCTGGTCAGCTCCGCTTTCCTGGCGATCCTCTTCGGGATCGGGATAGATTTCGGGATCTACCTGATCCGGAGGACCGCGGAGGAAGTTGACCGGGGACACTCGGAAGAGGAGGCGGTTCAGATCGCGGTGACCGCGTCCGGACGGTCCGTTTTCACTGGCGGTTTGACCACCGGTCTGGCATTTCTGGCTGTCGGCTGGACCGACTTTGTCGGATTCTCCGAATTAGGGCTGACCGCGGGGATGGGGGTCCTGGTGGTCCTCTTTACCACTCTCCTGCTGCTTCCGAGCCTTCTTTTAAAGACCGGGATAAAACCACGTCATTACAATCTGAAATGGGTGCTGGAAGTAACCGCGAAAAAACGGGAACGGCTGGTTCTGGCGGCTATTGTCCTCCTCGCCGCCGCCGGGTGCGGGTTCGGGATCTTTGCCGCCACCCGTCTCCATTTTGACTTCAACGCGCTTAAACTTCTCCCCCCCGGCGAGGAGTCGACAATATATCAGCTCCGAATGCAGAACGAGAGTGACTTCCAGATGACCTGCGCTACGATTATATCCGAAGATCTCGAAGATTTGAAAGAGAAGGTGGAAAAGATTAAAACTCTCCCCACAGTCAGCCGGGTTGATTCTCTCTCCAATCTCATCCCCGATCACCAGGAGGAGAAGGCTCTGTTGATCGCCGGCTACCGTCCTTATCTCTCCGGGATTGAGATTCATCCTGAACCTGAAGATCTGACCACCACCGATTACCGGAAACTCCTCGACAACTTGACCCTGGAGATGGAAGAGATCCAGGAAGCTGCCTTTGCCGGCGGCCGGGTTGAGATAGTAACGATGATTGATGAGATCCTTACCGAACTCGATTCAATTGATATTCTTCTGGATTCCGGTGGAGCGGAGCGGGCGCTGGCCGGGACACGAAAGTTCGAGAGGGAGATCTTCGATGGACTGAAGGGGCTCTCGGCCCTGACGAAAGAATGGCTGGAGGCGCCCCCTATTACCGAGAATTTCTTCTCCCCGGAACTGCTGAGCCGATTTAAAAGTCCCCGGGGTAACTATGCCGCGTATGTCTTTCCCACCGGCTCGATCTGGGATGTCGAATTTCTGGACCGGTTTGTCGGGGAGTTGAAAGATATCGCGCCGAATGCCACCGGTTTCCCGGTGACTCATCGGCTTACTTCACGCCTGATGGTCTCCAGCCTGATTCAGGCCCTTATTTACGCCTTCGGTATTATCCTGGCCCTGCTCTTTCTGGATTTTCGACGAGTTATTCCGGTTCTGCTATCTCTCATCCCCCTCGGAGTGGGGATGCTCTGGGTGCAGGGGATCATGTATCTGCTGGGAAGAGACTATAATTTTGCTTCCATGCCGGCGCTCCCGCTTCTGCTCGGGCTGTCCATAGTTTATGGGGTTCATATTGTCCACCGCTGGCTGGAGAACCCGGAGATCACCGCCTTTGCCGCGACCATCACTTCGGGACGGGGTGTTGCCTTCGCCGCCCTGACCACCATGGCCAGCCTGGTGAGCCTGATCTTCTCCCGCCATCAGGGTGTGGCTTCCTTCGGAATCGTTATTCTGATCGGCATCACCTCATCCCTGATCGCGGCCCTTTATGTTCTCCCGGCGGTGATAGATTTGATATACTTGAAAGAAGTGCCTAAAGTGCGCTAAAGTGCCTTCCTCCGTCGCTAAAGCTATGGCGGATAGAAAAGTTAATGAATTCGCCTCGCAAGCGGAGAAAGAAATTAGTAAGCTTTCAGTGAACCCCGTCCTCTCGTAGCGGCTGCCTTTAGGCTGCCACACGATGGCCCCGCCACGGCGGGGCCTCTACGAGCACCGGGCCGCCGGGGTTTACTGAAACCTTACAGAGATTAAATTAGGATATACCTCTACACCAATCGCAGTTAAAAAGTACCCGCCCGTATCTTGCGGGGTGCTCCAATGGACTTTAACGATCTTTAACGTTTTTTCTTTTCAACGTCATTATTTTCAACGTTAACGCCGAAGGCACTATGTTCTGGAGAATTTCAATGAGAAGAATTCTAATCATCTCACTCTCTTATCTACTCATTTCTTCCTGCGCTATAGCGCAGGGAGAAGAACTCACGATGGTTATTGTCTCTCCCGGGGGGCCATCTCCGAAAAAGGTGGAGAAGTATATCGGCCAGTTCGTCGGTATTATCGCCGACGAACTAGGGATCGGAGAGGAATCCGTCACCGCCCGCTACTTCACCAGACCGAAAGCGGCTCTTGATTTTCTGGATAAAAATCGGGGGTCATTCATCATCGGTTCTCTTGGTTTCTATCTCTCTCAGAGAAGAGCCCTTGATCTCATCCCCCTGGCCCGGGTTGAGCTGACCGCCGACACCTCCGGGCGCTATTACCTGATTGTGAAGACCAAAACTTTCAAAACTCTGGATGAACTGAAAGGAAAGACCATCTCCGGGAGCGCTCTCTATGAAGATCCCCGGTTTCTCAGCCGGATAGTCTTTAATAACCGGGCGGATGTCGATTCCGACTTCACCCTCAAACCCACCGCGCGGCCTCTTTCCGCGATCCGCAAACTGCTAAAAGGAAAGCTTGACGGGGTGCTCCTGGATGAAATCCAGTATAAGAGCCTGAAGAGCCTGCCGTATTTCGAAGATATAACCGTGGTCTATGAATCTCCGGTTCTTCCGGAGGTGGGGTTGATGATGATCGATACCCCCTCCACCATTAAGCTGCGGGAGAGACTGCTTGAAGCCCTCCTGTCCATGGGCGAATCCGAAGATGGGGCCGCCGCCTTCAAGGCCTTCGGGCTGATCGGATTCAAGCCGATCGAACCAAATTCTCTTAATGAAGTGATTCTGCGATATGACGCAAAATAAAAAGAAAGTTTTCCGTCCCTCTCTTCCTCTCCCGGTGGGGAAGCTGAACAATGAACATCTCCCGGGATTACTCCGGAATCTGGTACTCCCCGACCGATCGGTCTTAATAAAGCCGGGGATTGGAGAAGACACCGCCGCGGTTGATATCCGGAAGGAGGAAGTCCTGGTCTTAACCTCCGACCCCATAACCTTCGCCACCGACTCGATCGGACATTACACACTTTTAGTCAATGCCAATGATATCGCTACCTCCGGCGCTCTGCCCCGCTGGCTGCTGGTTACCGCCCTCTTTCCCCCCGGGACTACTCTGGCCGGACTCCGGGGCACACTTGGTGAACTCCGGAAGATCTGCCGGAAGGAAGGAATTTCCATCATTGGAGGACATACCGAGATCACTCCCGCCGTTACTCAACCGGTCCTGGTGGGGACACTGGCTGGGACTGTTCCCCGGTCCGGCCTGATCGACAAGAGATCAATCCGGAAGGGAGATCTGATCCTCCTGACCAAGGCCCTGGCGGTGGAAGGGACCGCCCTGATCGCTCAACGGTTCCCGGAAAAATTAAAACTCCTGGGGATGACCGAAGAGGAGATCGCTTCCTGCCGAAAATATATCCGCCGGCTCAGCATCCTCCCGGAAGCCCGGATCGCCGCGTCTCTACCCGGGATAAGCGGACTCCACGATGTTACCGAAGGTGGTCTGGCCACCGCCCTGCGGGAATTAAGTATCGCCGGAGGACGCCGCCTCCGGGTCGATATGGAAAAGATTCCCATCTTCCCCCGGACAGAGAAGATCTGTCATCTACTCAACCTCGATCCCCTCGGCCTGATCGCCTCCGGGAGCCTCCTGATCTGCTGCCGGAAGAGTACTCATTCCACTCTGATCAACAATCTGAAAAAGGCCAGAATCCGGGCAAGCCTGATCGGAGAAGTGGAGGGAAAGGGAGAAGGAATCCGGGCTTTCCGGGACAAGGAAATACACCCGTGGCCCGATCCTCCCGTGGATGAAATTGCCCGCTTATTCGAGGAATAATAGACCGGAATCACCCCCATAGAAACTTCTGGGATCTCCGTGCAGTCTACCCCGATTTATCGGGGCTGCTACAGACAGTGATCGGCAACCAGTTGTCCATCAGCCAGTCCTGATTGAAAGTTATCACTTTCCCTATCAATAATTCCCTTGTACTGCCTATTTTTAACCACTAAGGAAACAGAAAGCAAAGAGATAATTCCACTAAAAATTACAATGCCATCAATATATCTTTAACCCATTTTTCCCTATTTTCATATTGACTTTTTAGATATAACATATTATACACTATCTGACGATCGACAGATAGTGTATAATTATATATCCATAACATCTTCTGGTAAATTTATGCCAACGCTTAGAACTCAAATTTTACTTATCCTGGAAGAATGCGCGGGCGTCCTGCTCAGTCCCTATATGCTAATGAGGTTCTCAACTCATTACTCCCAAAGCAGTTTTTATACTACTTCTTATAGAATGGAAAAAGATGGGTTGATAGAAAGATTTGAGAAAGAAGGAAAGAGACATCTAAAATTAACCTCCCGGGGAAAATCTATTATTGATAGACATCGCGCTGGAGCAGATAAACAGCGGCCTGATTGGGATCATAAATGGCGGCTGGTAATCTTCGATGTTCCGGAAGATAAAGCCGAACTCCGTAAATATCTAAGATCATATCTTGTTGCTCTCGGTTTCGCCAAAGCACAGAGGAGTGTCTGGATCTCTCCGTATGACTTCAGGAAGGAGATCAGGAACTACCTCAGGAAGTTAAAGTTGTCGGATTATGTTTATCAACTCCTGGTAGACAATTTTGAAGGACTTACCGGAGAGGAAATAGCAACTTCATTCTGGGACCTCGATCGCATCCATAATAAATATATTAAATTTCACCAGGACTGGAGTGAGAGATTTATCAGGCTTGAGGAGAAAATGAAGGAAGACGCTGAACCTGATCCAACTATATTAAAGCAATACATAAAACATCTGGACTGGGATTATCAATCAATTTTATCCCGAGACCCCTGCCTCCCGTTGGAATTGTTGCCTCCTGATTGGGGAGGAAAAGCCGCCGGGAAGTTGGTCGCAGAATATCATAATAAATTGCTCATAATCTGACGATCGTCAGAATATGAGCATTTATGACTTCTTGAGTGTATTCTTGATACTTTGGGGATTCGGGGAAATGTCATTGCACGGAGTTCCGATTGAATTAACTGATATAATGATTTTAATAGATAAATACACCCATCTCACTCTCTTTCTGGCAGCTATCGTCCTCTCCGGCTGTGGTTCCATCCCCACGCAGAGTCCGCCGGCCCTGGTGGGGGTGGAGGTGGAAAAACTTACCGACTCCAAAGATCCGGGCGAGATGATCGAGGTGGCGAGCCGGTACTCTGCCTATTCCGCTCCCCTCAATAAACAGCTGGCCGCATTCAAACTGGCCCAGCGGGCCTACCTGATTGACCGGGCAAACCGGGACGCGGCCCTTACTCTTGCCAGGAGCGCGCTGCGGCTCTCCGGACTGATCAATAACGAAGAATGGAAGTACGAAATTATCCGCAAAGGGTACGAAGCAGGGGTCCGGGCCGGAGGGGAAGGAGATGATCCTCAGGCCGCCTATTATTTTGGAGCTCACCTGGGACTCCTGATTGAGGATAAAGGAATCACCGCGGCGGGAGAGGTTCCCCGGTTTGAGGAGGCAATGCGCAGAGCGGAGGAAAAGCCGGAGACGGATCTGGGGGGACCCCTGCGGGCGCTGGGGATGCTCTACCTCCGGGCCCCCGCCTGGCCGGCCGGCGTGGGCGATCTGGAACTCTCTCTCGATATGTTGGAGAGAGCCGCCCGGGAATATCCGGACCATCCGGAGAACCACCTATTTTTCGCTTACGCCCTCCAGGAAGACGATCAGACCGATGAGGCGCGCGAGGAATTAAGAAGAGCGGAAAAGGCCATATCCAGCGGCCAATGGGGAGATTTCGCGGACCGGTGGAGAGAAGAGATTCAACAATTCCGGGAAGAGCTGGATAATTAAGCTGACTTGTTTATCACCAGCGTGTTACACAGGTCCCCATTTCACCAATGTCCCATATCCAACGGCCAATACCCAATTTCCGGACGATTACAGACAGGACGATTAAAAAGCAAAAAGAAATAAAGGCCAAGGCGAGGCTAATAGTCATGTCTGCAATGGTCCTGTCACAAAAGGGGGTGAGGTAGGGGGCAATAGTCCTGGTCCCCCCCGAATTATATTCGGGGTCTGTAATGGTCCTGCCATAAAAGGGGGAGAGGTAGGGGGAAGAAGAAGTTTTAACAAGTAGAAAGTGACAATCTTAAATCAGGACGTGACATTGCCCTATCTCGTCACCGGAATATCGGATGGTGATCCGAAATAAACCCTGGTGACTCCCCGGACCGCCCAGAGGCCGGAACTCCCCCGGAAGATCCCGATATCATCACTCCCGCCGCCACGGTAATCGGCCGGGACCGGCAGGTCCGATCCCGCGCCGAAGTAAACCCGGGTCAGCCCCCGGACCGCCCAGAGGCCGGAGACCGGGCGGTAAAGCGCCGCATCTCCGGTGGTGTCGCCGTTATAATCCCCCGGGAAAGGTCCGTCACTACCGCGGCCGAAATAAAACCGGGTTACACCCCGGATCGCCCATAACCCGGTCTCTCCGCGAAAGATCCCAGCCGGATGGACCCCGGACCCGGTAAAATCACCTGGGACCGGCTGGTCATCCGGACCCCCGAAATAGAACCGGGTGATATTCCGAATTGCCCAGAGGCCGGTGGACCAGCGGAAGATCGCGGGATCATCGGTCCCGTCCCCGTTATAATCTCTCAGGATCGGCTGATCGGAGACCGATCCGAAATAAAACCGGCTGACATCCCGGGCCGCCCATAACCCCGACCCCGGGCGGAAGATTCCGATCCCGTCGGTCCCGTCCCCGTTATAATCTCCCGGACGCGGCAGGTCCTCCCCTCCCCCGAAATATGCCCGGGTAATCCCCCGGACCGCCCAGAGGCCCTGAGCGGGACGGAAGATGGTGAGATCCGGAGTCCCGTCCCCGTTTAGATCGGTCCCGCCGGCAGTGATAAATATATTGTCTGGACGGGCGGGAATAATCCAGATCGCCGAGGGGGAGTCTTCATCTTCCGTGCTGTGCGATTCGAAGGCGATCCAGCGGCCATCGGGGGAATATGAAGGAGCCCCGTCCTCGTAAGTCCCGGAAAATGTTATCCGGATCGGCCGCCCCACCCCCCGGGAAGAAAAAGCGAAGATATTAGGCATCGGGAGATTCCCGTAGTCACTGGAGGAGAGCACCCGTCTATCCTGATATGCCCAGGAGTTGTCGGTATCCTGCGAGGTGACGCCGGTGATATTTCGATAACCGCTAAGCGAGGGAGGATTTCCAAGAGTGATATCCGCGCTATATATCTCCCAGTTCTCCGTCCCGGACTCGGTGTTACGCTGGAAGAGAATCCTGGCTCCGTCCCGGGACCAGGAGGGGAGGCGATCATCATAATCCATACCGGAGGTCAGGAGGGTGATCCGGCCGCCCTCATCCAGTTCCAGCAGCCCGATCCGGTGCGGCCCGGTATCGGACGGGACATACTCAAAGACAATCTTATCGGGATCGGCCGGGTTAAAACCCGGCTCGATATAGGAGACGGTCGGTCCGGGATGATCGGTCAACCGCTCAATATTCGAGCCGTTCTCATCGGCCCGATAAATCTCCTCCGCCCCCCCGGCCCGGTCCGAGGCCCAGCAGATCTTCCCCGCGGACCAGGAGCCATAGGGGACATTGACATTATCGGAGTCAGCCGCCGGGATGATCACCGTCTCCCCCGTTCCATCAAGCGAGACCCGGACCAGCTCCGAAGGGCCCCGGTTGTAGCCGTTGGTAAAACGGGTAAAGAGGACTTCCCTGCTGTCGGGTGAGAAGACCGGGTTCTGACAGCTTCGAGGCCGCGCGTCGGTAATCCGGACCGCCCCGTCGGAACGGGTCTCAAACCCGGCAACCGGAGCGGCGGTTGCCGGGGAGATTACAGCGAAAGATATTAAAATAAAGATCAATCCGATTCTCATAACTTCTATATTCAGTAGGGTGGTTCAGTAGGGTCGGACCTACGCAACTTGCTTAATATTAAAGAGTTAAACTAAATATATAGCGATTTTTAATACTTAGAGGGCCAGTTTTGAGGGCAAAATTGGCCCTCTAAGATTTTTGTGGGAGTATTTTTAGGGATCAGCTTCTCTTAGAGGTCCAATTTTGAGCATAAAATTGGCCCTCTAAGCGCTCCAGGAGACCAATAATATACATTACAGTCGTATTTGCAATATGTTACGCAGGTCCGACCCTATTTGTCCCGTGAGTCTACCCGCTCCGGATCCTCGGCGGCTTCGCGCATCACCTGGATGAACTCGCGGGGATTCCGGGCATCCCGCAGCCGGTCCCTGATCTGGCGGTTCCCTAAAACATGGGCCGCGCTGGAGAGGAGCTGCAGATGCTCCGTGGGATTCCGGGCGCAGGTGAGGATGAGAAGAATCACCCGGCAGGGGATATAATCCGGGGAGTCGAAGTCCACTCCCTCCGGATGCACTCCGAAGACCAGCACCGGAGTATCGAGCCCCATCAGCCGGCAGTGAGGCATCGCCACTCCGTGCCCCATACCGGTCGAGTGGAGCTGCTCCCGTTCCCCCAGGACCTGCATGGCCTGGGGAAGATCAATATGCTGTTCGGTGGCGGAACTCGCGTGGTAGACAAGCTCCTTGATGACATCCTTCTTGGTCTTCCCCCGCAGACCGATCTTCACGAAATCCTCCGAGATATATCCCAGCAGCCGCCGGGCCGACTCGGAAAGGCCGGCCCGGGGCGTCCCGCGGCTCATCTCCTCCTCTTCCCCGGCGACCCAGCTCCGCCAGCGCCGGAGTCCCCGATCCACCAGAAAGACCCCCACTATCTCAAAGAAGACAATCGCCGGAAGGATGATGGCGACTATATCGGGTCGGCCCAGGACCGCCCCGGCGTAAACCGCCTCCACCGCCGCCACCCCGGCCTGTGGAAGCATCAAGCTGGGGAGACAGGCAGTAACCTTCCTCTCCTCCTTCACAATCCGGCAGCCCAGCCAGGTTCCGAAGAACTTGCCCGCCATCCGGGTGGCGACATACATACCCGCCATCCAGGCAAGGCTGCCGCTGAGAAGGGAGAGGTCGATGCTCGCCCCGACCAGAGCGAAGAAGCCCAGATTCAGGATGGGGGTAATGTTCTCGATCTTGAGCGAGTCGAAGATGGCGTGGGAATGGAAATTCGCTACCAGGAACCCCGCGAAGATCGCGGTGACAAGAAAGGGCCAGTGGTGGTAGTAGACGAAACCGGTGCCGAGGGAGACTATCCCCATGACGACCAGAAAGATTTCGGCCGAGGGAGAGGGATGTTCAGCCAGAACTCGCTGCAGGAACCCCTCATCCTGATGGATTCGCTCATGCTCAACCTCCAGGCTGAGCGCTCTCCGCCGGACCAGCAGGCGGAGGATGAAAAAGATTAAACCTCCCACCAGTAACGCCAGGACTATCTCCTTCGCCACCGGGAAGAAGACACTCAGGCCACCGCCGGCTCCGGGGTGCAGCTGCCGGAGTGATATCTGGAGGAGGCAGGAGAAGATGATTACCTCGATCAGATCGTCCAGGACAACCATGCTCCCCAGGATGTGGCGAAGACGCCCCTCGATCCGGAGTTGATTCATCAGCACGAAGGTAACCGCCGGGGCGGTGGCGATCCCGATTGATCCGATCAGGAGGGCGTCCACAAAGCCCAGCCCCCCGATAAAGTAGAAGGCGCTACTGATAAATACCCAGGTCATCCCGGCCTGTATGAGACAGATGATCAGAGCCGAGCGGCCCACCCGCTTGATCCGGCTCAGGTGGAGTTCTTCCCCGATACCAAAGGCCACCACGCTCAGGAATACGAAGATGAAGAAGTGGAAGGCGTGCAGAGCGTTGTCGTAGGCTCCGCCGGCGGGACCGGGGATAATTCCCACCAGATGGAGCGCGTACGGCCCCACCAGCGCTCCGCCGATGAGCTGGCCGGTCACCTGGGAGAGGCGCATCCGGGTGAAGAGTTTGCCGCCGAGATGAGCGGCCAGGATGATCAACCCCAGGGCTATCATCTGGACGGCCACCTCTCTCCCGGGGACTGAGGTTGTCGCTATAAAAGCAAATTCAGACACTGGGGCAGACCTCCTGATTTTTTATCCGGGAGTAAAACCCGGCAAGGAAAGAGATATCACAGCAGCCTTCCGGAGTCAAGTTTACTCTTTCTCGGCCTCAAAAAGGAACTATTTCTCTGTCTATATTCTCTGTATAGATTAAAGTGTCGCGATTAGCGACAGAGCCGCTCCGGGACTGGAGTTCTAATGAGTGGGAACTAATGGGACGGTGTTAATTTATTAACATATTTTGAATTGGATGTTATCTCTCTTCCTAAACCGGATCCCCTGGTAATTCCGAAATTTCGGGGAGACCATACATAATTCGGCGGTGTAACGAGGGAAAATTAATAATTCCTAAGTAGTGTCTGAATTTTATTGCCGGTATGGCGCCATATGACGCATAATGTAATAGATGATGAAATAAAAAATCACGGCAGAAAAAGGAGGCCATCATGTCACACACGCAAGAGTTCGAGCAGCTGCTCCGGTCCTTTGACCCCGCCGAGCAGGAGACACTCAGATCACAGGCCGACCAATACGATACCTTTCTCCGGCAGCTGCCGGAAGCGGCAGCCTTCTACGATGATCTCCCGGTCGGCACCACGGGCATTCTCGCGCTGAACGGAGCTTCGGGCGCGGGCCAGAGCTTTGTCATGGACGAGGTCAAGCTATTGCTGAAAGAGATGAACCTGACCCTGCCGCGGATCTACCTCCTGGCCACCCGGGGACCCCGTCCCAACGAAGGAGACCGCGATCCCTACATCTTTGCTGAAGAATTAGGTGACGGCTACCGGGATATCTACCACCCCTCCGTGACTTATGGGCCGGACGATATCTACTACTTCTACCAGTCCCGCCCCGGTGCGTCCAACGCGATCCTGCGGACGGACATGGAGGAGGCCCGGGTGAAAAAGATGTACCTGGAGACGGTCATCCCGACTCTGCTCCACATCAAGACCACCGCCATCGGCGGACTGCCGGCCTGGGGGGACCTGATGAGGATCGTCTATCTCGCCGCTCCGGATGGGACCGAGTGGATCTTCCGGCTCCTGCAGCGGCAGCCGGAGAAACTCTCCGACCCGGCTTACCGCTCTCAGGTTCTGGGGCGGACGGGATCATCGCTCGATGACCTGAAGTTAGCGGCGGGAAATTCCATCCCCGTGGTCCTGAACCGCTGGGGGGAAGCCGATCAGGCGGCCCGGGAGATCATCTCTGCCTGGGGACTTTGATATTCCAATGTATTTATAATTGATTCTTAGTCGATTTGTATGAATAAACAATCTCCATCCTTCCGCCGTTTCAGGCGGGAATATCAAAAAATACCAAACACCAAATCCCAAATAACAAATAAATTCCAAATACCAATAAACACAATACCTACTTACTTACCCTTACCAGGTAGAGCTGGGTGATGAACTTCATAAATGCCCGGAAGGTGTCATTCTCCGGGTCATACCCTTCGCTGAGGATCTCCGCCAGCCGCTTCACCACACCGTTTATGGCGCTCTCGTACTGGGGCCCGATCCCGTCGGGGGCCTGCCGGCCTCCGGCCGGAAGGAGCCGGGAGCCCATCTTCAGGGCGACCAGACCGGTCTCAGCGTAATAAACCCCCAACCGGAAGAGGACAGTCGCCATCTTCAGGTCGTCCAGACGCCCCTGTGACTCAATCCGGTTGGCAACCCGAGCCAGACAGGTCTTGATGCCAGATCGGAAGAGCACACGTCTGAACTCCAGTCACACTGATATATCTCGTATGCCGTCTTCTGCTTGAAAAAAAAAAAAAAACCACCCCCACCACCCCCCCCCCCCCCACCCCTCCCTCCCCCCCCCCCCCCTTCTACTCCCTCTCTCACACTTCCTCCTGTTCT
>CAKZYZ010000026.1 GCA_937885075.1 uncultured bacterium
ATATATCAGTGTGACTGGAGTTCAGACGTGTGCTCTTCCGATCTGGGCGATGATTTCACTCTCAAAGTAGCCGAGGGCAAGGTCAATCTCCAGGCCAAAGAAGCAGACTTAAACCGGGTTCTTACAGCTCTGGCGAAAGAGGCCGGGATCAAACTCTATCTCTACGAAGATCTCGGGAAGAAGATCACGGTTGATATTGAAGATATGCCGCTCCAGAAATGCCTGAAGTCCCTCTCCCAAAACAACTCATTTGTTTATAAAAAGGCGGCGGATGGTTCATACAGGATTACCGGGATCGCGGCTTTGGTCGGCAACAAGCCACCGGTAAATAAAAATGTGGGAGGGGTTTCCAACCCCGATTCACAGGCTGGTTTTGGGGCCAACCGTCAACCGTCAACCGTCAACCGTCAACTATCCGTACGGGAACTTGAAGCTGAGGGCAAGACCATAGTAATGGAGTATTTCTTCCCCGCGCCGGAGCTGACCAGACTACCCGACGGCTATTGGCGGGTGGAGATGGCGGGGGAGGAGATGCTGAGCATGGCGGCAGCCCCCGGAGAGCCGGTCTTGCCGGTGCGATCGGGAAAAGTTTTATTGCCTCCGGGTTCAAGAGCCGCCTCAATCGAGGTTATACCGGGGGAGAAGGTGGAGATAGAGGGAGATTACCTGGTTGAATATGGCAAGAGACCACGGCCGATTTCCGCCGGTGCGGAAATCGGACAAGTAAAAAGTAAAAAGGGGAAAGGAAAAAGTTTAAAAAGCGAACCGCGGAATATCGAACACCGAATATCGAATGTCGAAGTAAAGAAAAGCGAAACGCGGAATATCGAACACCGAATATCGAATGTCGAAGGAGAAAGGGGCCGAGGCAAAGGCAACTTCGACATTCGAAATTCGGAGTTCGATATTCGATATTCGCCTTTAATTGGGGCCGAGGCTGGCGGGAAAATTGTGGGAGGGGTTTTAAACCCCGATAATCAGGCTGAGCCGGCCCTCCCAGCTGACCGTCAACCATCTTCTCCGTCAACTGTCTTATCCGATGCACCTGACAAAGCAATTTACAGCACAAACAAGCTCTATCCCCCGAATATCTCCACCGGCCCCGCCATCCAGTATCTCTGTGGCTATCCAATCGCCCTCTTCCAGTTGAACCCGATGGAGTACCTGCCGAAAGCGGGGAAGCTGAGCTATTACCGGAGCATCAAGGTCAGGATTACCGGCCAAGCGGCGCGGAAGGGAAAAGCCCCGAAAGTAATGCCGATCCGCGATCTGCCGAGAGATCGGGAGAGGGTTCTTGACGCGATTGATAATCCGATTTCCGCTGACGCGGAAATCGAAAGGCAAAAGGAAATAGAGAATGGGGAATGGGGAATGGGGAATAGTACACCAGGTGTCATTGCGAGGAGCGAAGCGACGAAGCAATCTCACGATGAAGAGAAAGTAAAAAGGAAAAAGGAAAAAGCAAAAAGTTTTAAAAGCGAACCGCAGAATATCGAACACCGAATATCGAATGTCGAAGGAGAAAGGATCCAGGGCAAAGGCAACTTCGACATTCGAAATTCGGTGTTCGACATTCAATATTCTCCTTTAATTGGGTCCGAGGCGGGGGAAAACAATATTAGTGTCTCTGTGGTTAAAAAAGGATCCGAGGCAAAGGCCTCCCCTCTCGCCACCTACAACTACGTCATTATAACCAATGACGCGATGAAGACAGCCTTTCAGGCTCTTGCCACCCACAAATCCGCCCAGGGCTACACCACTCGTGTCGTAACCACCGACACCGATTGGGACGGCGATGGCGCGGCCGATGGCGGCATCTACGGCCATTTTCCCGGGACCCGGCCCGATGGGGGAACCGATAACGCCACCCGGATCCGGGAGTTTATCCAGTACGCCTATTCAAACTGGAGTACGGAGTACGTGGTTCTGGGAGGGGACGCCGATGGCGATGGCCCGATCATCCCCCACCGGGGTGTGTATGGGGTCGTGAACAACGACTTCCCGACTCACCGCGACCCGGATAACGACATCCCCTGCGATCTCTACTTCGGGGGCCTGGACGGGGACTGGGACAACGACACCGACGGGGTCTACGGGGAGCGATACGTTATTCCTCCCGACGTAGCAATCTATTACACGGAGGCGGACCTGCTTGCGGAAGTCTTTGTCGGCCGCATCCCCGCCGATACCGCCGTGGAAGCCACCCGTTCCATTGACAAGATAATCGCGTTCGAGAACTCCACACCCGGTCAGAAAGCGCTCTTGATCGGTCATACCCTGGATGCTTCCACCAACGGTGGGGATTATAAGGAAGAAGTTTACAACAACGAGTTCCCCGCGCACTGGACGAGCTTTACCCGCTATCAGAAGGACGGCAACACGGGGAATAACAAAGAGTTTAACGAACTGAACAGCAACAACTACCAGGTGGTCAACCATCTGGGCCATGGTTTTACGGGCACGGCGATGGGTCTGGTAAATTCAGATGTTGATAACCTGACCAATACTACTTTCTACCTGGTCTATACGCAGGCCTGCTACTGCAATTCAATAGATAACCGGGCGGGAACCTACGGGAGTTACAACGGGTATGACAGCTTCTCCAAACATTTCATCACCGAAAACGGGTCCGGCGCCTTCGCCTATATCGGGAACAGCCGCTATGGCTGGTATTCAGAAGGTTCGACGAATGGGGCTTCACAGCTTTTCGACCGGGCGTTCTTCGACGCGATCTTCACTGAGGGAAAGACAAGAATCGGAGAAGCGCTGGCCGACGCGATCTCGGATAACGCCTCCGGCATGATCGCGCAAGGCGGCGCCAGATTCTGGGCGGGAGTGGAGCTATGCCTCTTGGGCGATCCCACGACCGAGATTGCCGTTGGACAACCGCCCGGCCCTCCTACTGCACCCTCCAACATGACTTCGACCGGCGTGACGACCTCCTCAATCACCTGGCAGTGGAATGACAATTCAAATGACGAGGACGGTTTTTACTTCTATTCCGACGCGGGTAATCACACCTTCAGCGCCGGCGCTATCAACCACCAGGAGAACGGCCTCTCGGTCAATACCCGTTACTGGGCCTACATAACCGCTTATAATGGAAACGGGGAGAGTTCCGCCTCCAATACCCACTATGTCTATACACTGGCGAATCAGCCATCCGCCCAGGGATTCACGGATATTACTAATGCTTCGATCCGGGCCAACTGGTCCGCGAATGGGAACCCCTCCGGCGCCTTGTATTACTGCGAGAACACGACTGCCGGGACCAACTCCGGCTGGACCAGCAGTCTGAATTGGAACTCGGCCGGCCTCTCGGCTTCGACCAGTTATACCTTCCGGGTTAAGGCGAGAAACGGCGACGGCACGGAGACCGGCTGGACGGCCCTGGGCTCGGAGACGACCAACTCCACCCCCACCGTCCCCCCGTCGCCCAACGTGACCGTCTATCCCTCGGGTACCACCAACGATCGGACGCCGTTTTTCGACTGGGACTACGACGGCGCCCAGATCCTGGAATACTGCTGCCGTGTGAGCACTAATTCCAATCCCGACTTGCCGGCGTATTACGTCTGGGATCATTACATCACGGTAACCGGTTCGGGGAGTTCTCAGGACAATGTAACCAGCGAACTGAACGACGGTTTTTACTACTGGTTCATCTACCAGATGAACTCGGTCGGCTACAGCCAGCCCGCTACCGGGACTTTCACCGTGGACGCCTCCGCCCCGCCCCCGGCTCCGATCATGGTCACCTATCCGACCGGGACGATCACCGATACCACGCCTTATTTCGACTGGCAGGACGGGAGCGACCCGGCCGGGATCATCGAGTACTGCATGCGGATCGATACCGAGTCCGACCCGGAAGCAACCCCCGGCTACGTCTATAACCGGTGGATCACCAATACCGGCTCGGGAAGTTCCCAGGACACCGTCGATCCTCTGGCCGACGGCTTTTACTGGTGGTTCGTCTACCAGCGGAACGGTAACTACGTCTGGTCCCCGCACGCCACCGGGACCTTCACCATGGACGCAGGTGGGGGCGGTCCCGGACCGGGCGAGGAGCAGATAACCGTTCAGGTCTCCTCCAACGACGATGACTGCCAGGAGAATAACGATTCACAGCTTTTGTGGCCCACCGATGACTATATAAATATGGGGCATAACGGGACCACTTATATCCTCGATGGCGGTTTCCGTTTCACCAATGTCCAGGTGCCGAAAGGTTCGGAGATAACGAGCGCGTACTTGCAGATCCGTGCTCTCTCGCTCACGCCGGAACTCATGGGAAATCCCAGTCTGATAATCAAGGGGATAAAGCAGACCAATACTTATTCCTGGTCTTCGAGCAACCGCCCATCTCAGAGGCCGAAGACCAGCGCGAGCCGGACCTGGAATCCGTCTTACTGGAATGGCGGCCAGTGGTACAACGGTCCGGATATTACTTCCATCGTACAGGAGATCATTGATCAGAGCGGCTGGTCTTCCGGCAACGCCATGGCGATCGTGGTGCAGGACAACGGTTCGGCAAATGGGAACTTCCGCTGGGCTACGAACTACTACTCCAGCTCGTCGGGCGCGACGAAGCTGGTGGTCAACTATATTCCTCCCTCCGAGCCGGAGGCCCCTTCGAATATGCGGGTATCGAGTATCGGGTACGACGCGATATTCTGGAGATGGGACGACAACGCCGACAACGAAAACGGCTTCAATTATTATTGCAGCG